>JACQBY010000194.1 GCA_016201875.1 Nitrospirota bacterium | reverse complement strand
TGACCACCAAAATCGCTCCGTCCATCTGAGCGGCGCCCGTGATCATGTTCTTGACGTAATCCGCATGGCCAGGACAATCCACATGCGCATAATGCCGGTTCGCCGTCTGATACTCCACGTGCGCAATCGCGATCGTAATCCCGCGCTCCCGCTCCTCAGGCGCCTTGTCAATCTGGTCATACGCCAAAAACTCCGCCCACTTCTTCGTGGCCAAAACCTTCGTGATCGCCGCCGTTAACGTCGTCTTCCCATGGTCAACATGCCCAATCGTCCCAATGTTTACATGCGGCTTCGTCCGCTCAAACTTTGCCTTCGCCATGATAAAAAATCCCTTCCTTCTGAATAAATATTTTGACTAACTCGTTCCCTGTGTTTTAGCAATGAGCTCATCCGATATGTTTTTGGGAACCATATCATAGTGGGCAAATTGCATCGTAAAGACCGCTCTCCCCTGGGTCATGGACCGAAGATCGGTGGCATAACCAAACATTTCCGCCAGAGGAACCAATGCGTCTATAATTTGAGCGCCGGAACGGGACCGCATTCCCTGAATCTTTCCGCGCCTCGAATTGATATCCCCCATCACGTCGCCCATATACTCTTCGGGAACGATACATTCAAGGGTCATAATTGGCTCCAGGAAGACAGGATTTGCTCTCAGGGCGCCTGATTTAACCGCCATCGATCCTGCAATCTTAAAAGCCATTTCGTTGGAATCGACATCATGGTATGACCCGTCAAAAATGGTCACCCGGATGTCAACCATGGGATAGCCTCCCAAAATTCCGTTTTGAAGAGCCTCAAATACCCCTTTTTCGACAGGGGCGATATACTCTTTGGGAACAGCGCCGCCGACCACTTTATTGACAAACTCAAAACCTGTTCCGGGAGGGAGAGGTTCAATCTCCAGCCAGACGTGGCCGTATTGACCCCGTCCTCCGGTCTGGCGAATATATTTCCCCTCGGACTGCACTTTGGAACGGATGGTTTCACGATAAGCCACCTGGGGTTTGCCGACGTTGGCTTCCACCTTAAACTCTCTTTTCATCCGGTCGACAATAATTTCAAGATGAAGCTCGCCCATCCCGGAAATAATCGTTTGAGCGGTCTCTTCGTCGCTGCTGACACGGAGGGAAGGATCTTCCTGCGAAAGCTTCCCTAACGCAAGCCCCATCTTTTCCTGATCAGCCTTTGTTTTTGGTTCAATGGCAAGGGAAATCACCGGTTCAGGGAAAGTCATCACTTCCAGCAGGATCGGATGATCTTCTTCGCAAAGGGTATCGCCCGTCGTGGAACTTTTCAAACCGACCGCGGCGGCAATTTCACCGGCATAGACTTCTTTGATCTCTTCCCGTTTATTGGCATGCATTTTCAAAATACGGCCGACGCGCTCTTTGGTCTCTTTGGTCGAATTATAAACATACGATCCCGATTTTAACGTTCCGGCATAGACCCTGAAAAATGTCAGCTGTCCCACAAACGGGTCGGTCATAATTTTAAAAGCCAGAGCGGCAAAATGCTCGCTATCGTCCGTCTTGATGCTCATTTCCGCTTTCGTCACCGGATGAATGCCGGTGGTCGGAGGAACGTCCATCGGAGAGGGAAGATAGTCGACCACAGCATCCAATAAAAGCTGAACACCTTTGTTTTTAAAGGCCGCCCCGCAAATGACCGGATTGAATGCCATGGCAATGGTCCCTTTTCGAAGGGCCCTCTTGATCTCTTCGGTGGTCACTTCTTCGCCATTTACAAATTTATCTAAAACAACTTCATCCTGATCGGCAATCGCCTCGATCATTTGTTCGCGGTATTCCTTCGCCTGGTCCATTAATTCAGCGGGAATATCCGAAACCACATACCTGGCGCCAAGGGTTTCATCGTCAAAGAAAATCCCTTTCATTTCGACCAGATCGATAGACCCGCGGAAATAATCCTCTTTCCCAATAGGAAGCTGGATCGGGACCGGCTTTGCTTTCAGGCGGTCGACCATCGATTTCACACTTTCAAAAAAATCGGCTCCGATACGGTCCATCTTATTCATAAAACAGATTCTGGGTACGTGATATTTATCCGCCTGCCTCCAGACCGTCTCGGACTGGGGTTCAACGCCCTGCACCGAGTCAAATACGGCAACCGCTCCATCCAGAACGCGAAGCGACCGTTCAACTTCTATCGTAAAATCGACATGGCCCGGCGTATCAATGATATTAATCCGATGGTTTTTCCAAAAAGAAGTCGTCGCGGCAGCGGTGATGGTGATACCTCTTTCACGCTCCTGCTCCATCCAGTCCATGGTGGCTGTTCCCTCGTGAACTTCGCCTATTTTATGGGTAATCCCCGTATAATAGAGAATTCTCTCGGTCGTCGTCGTTTTACCGGCATCAATATGAGCCATGATTCCGATATTTCTAGTTTGCTCTAAAGGAAATTGTCTGGACATTATTGTTTTACCATCTGAAGTGGGCAAACGCTTTATTTGCCTCAGCCATTTTGTGAGTATCTTCTTTCTTTTTAACCGCGCCGCCGGTGTTATTGGAAGCATCCAGAATTTCCGCGGCCAACTTTTCTTCAAACGATTTTCCCGCCCTCTGCCTGGTATATAAAATCAGCCATCTGAGCGCCAGCGAAATTCTCCGGGACGGACGGACATCGACCGGAACCTGATACGACGCCCCTCCCACTCTTCGCGATTTCACTTCAACCTGAGGTTTAATGTTATCAATGGCCGTCTTAAACACTTTTAAAGGGTCATTCCCCGTTTTTTTCTTGATTAATTCCAGCGAATCATAACAAAGGGATTCGGCCGTGCTCTTTTTCCCTTTTTTCATGACGGAATTAATAAACTTGGCCACAAGCCGATCGTTAAAACAAGGATCGGGGAGAATTTCTCTTTTAACCGTTACTTTTCTTCTGGGCATTAAAGTTAATCCTTTTTAAAAATGATGCTTCAAAAATTATTTTGGGCGTTTTGCGCCGTATTTGGAGCGGCCCTGTTTTCTGTTTTGAACCCCTACCGTATCCAGAGTCCCCCTGACAATGTGATACCGGACGCCAGGAAGATCCTTGACCTTTCCGCCCCTCACAAGAACAATAGAATGCTCTTGAAGGTTGTGGCCCACGCCCGGAATATAGGAAGTGATTTCCATCCCGTTGGTTAATCTAACTCTGGCAACTTTTCTTAACGCCGAGTTCGGTTTTTTGGGAGTTGTCGTGTAAACTCTTACACAAACTCCGCGTCTCTGGGGACATCTTTTTAAAGCAGGGCTTTTTGTTTTACTTTTTGCCGTTTCGCGCCCTATTCGAACCAGCTGATTGATTGTCGGCACTGTTCCCTTCCTTATTTCTTTATTCCAATGGTCCCGTTTAAGAATCACAAGAGAAAAACTTGTGGATTATATCAGACACCCTAAAAAAGTCAAGTGTTTTTATCCCCGGTTTTTTTAAAAATCTCAAGGCCGGGCCGCCTCCCCTACCTGAACGCCTTCTCCGGCCGCTATCGCCTCATCTTCTCTCTCTTGAGGTAGAACAAAGGTTTCCCGATATTCCGAGAAGCCTGTGCCTGCCGGGATCAACCTCCCAACGATCACGTTTTCTTTCAGTCCAAGAAGCTCATCGATTTTCCCGCTGATCGCGGCTTCCGTCAGCACCCTGGTGGTTTCCTGGAAAGACGCGGCTGAAATAAAGCTCTCCGTGCTTAAAGAGGCCTTTGTAATTCCGAGCAATATCGGCTTTCCGATGGCAGGTCTCTTTCCCTGGGCCATGACTTTTTCATTTTCCTGGGCAAAGATGATTTTATCCACCTGATTTCCCATCAGAAAGTCCGTATCTCCCGGGTCCTCAATCCTGACTTTTCTCAGCATCTGCCGCACAATGATTTCAATATGCTTATCGTTAATTGAAACCCCCTGAAGACGGTAGACTTCCTGGACTTCGTCCACGAGATATTTCATCAGCTCTTTCGGACCGAGCACATCAAGAATATCATGGGGATTTGCCGAACCATCCATCAAGGGTTCTCCGGCCTGGACCCAATCGCCTTCATGAACGTTCACATGCTTCCCTTTGGGAATGAAATATTCCCTGGCATCTCCCATTTCATTCTTAACGATGATTTTACGCATTCCTTTGACAAAACCGCCATACTCCACGGTTCCATCAATTTCACTGATCACTGCCTGCTCTTTCGGCTTTCTCGCCTCGAACAATTCAGCCACGCGCGGAAGACCTCCGGTAATATCCTTGGTCTTGGTGGTTTCACGGGGTATCTTCGCCAGAACATCACCGGGGAATACCGCCTGGTCTTTTTCAACCAGAATATGAGCTCCCGCCGGCAACAGGTAACGGGCTACCGATGTCCCTGAAATCTTCGCGGTTTTCCCATGCGTATCTTTGATTGAAATCCGGGGGCGAAGATTCGATCCGGGATAATCGATAATGACTCTTCTGGAAAGACCGGTCACTTCATCAACCTCTTCTTTCATGGTGAGCCCTTCGACGATATCCCCGAAGGCGATTTGTCCACCCACCTCGGTCAAAATAGAAAGTGAATAAGGATCCCACTCGACCAGTTTTTGGCCTCCATCCACCTTTCCGCCATCTTTGACTTTGATTTTTGCGCCATAGACAACCGAGTATTTTTCCTTTTCACGGCCCGATTCGTCAAAAATCGCGATTTTCCCGTTTCGGTTCATCACAATCATGTCGCCGTCTTTATTCTTAACGGTATTTAAATTTAAATATTTGAGTTTTCCCTTGTTCCTGGCTTCAAGAACGGTCTGTTCAATGACTTTGCTGGCGGTTCCTCCGATATGGAACGTTCTCATCGTCAGCTGAGTTCCAGGCTCGCCAATCGACTGTGCCGCGATCACTCCGACGGCTTCCCCTTTATCCACAAGTTTTCCACGGGCAAGATCACGGCCGTAACATTTGGCGCAAACACCCCTTCTCGCCTGACAGGTTAAAACGGAGCGGATTTTTACCCGGTCGACGCCCGCATCCACAATGGCTTTGACCCTGGTTTCTTCCAACTCATCATCCGCGTTGCAGATCACCTCTCCGGTTAATGGATCCCGGACCTCCTCGGCGGTCAAACGTCCGAGAATACGCTCTTCGAGAAGCTCGATGATCTCCCCCCCTTCGACCAGCGACGAAACATAGATCCCATCCATGGAATGGCAATCGGTTTCGTTAATGATCACATCCTGGGAGATATCGACCAGACGGCGGGTGAGATAACCCGAGTTCGCCGTTTTCAGGGCGGTATCCGCAAGGCCTTTTCTGGCCCCGTGGGTAGAAATGAAATACTGCAGAACGCTCAATCCCTCTCTGAAATTGGCCGTAATCGGAGATTCAATGATTTCACCCGAAGGCTTGGCCATCAAGCCTCTCATTCCTCCGAGCTGGCGGATCTGCTGGGTGCTTCCTCTGGCTCCGGAATCTGCCATCATATAAATGGAGTTGAAATCCCTGACCTTCTTGTCCTTAAAATGTCCCGTTTTGACCGATTCTTCTTCGCTCGCCAGTTCTTTCATCATTTCTGCGGCAATTTGTTCAGTCACATGGGCCCAGATATCGACGACCTTGTTATACCGCTCGCCGTTGGTGATCAGACCTTCTGAATATTGCTTTTCTATTTCCAGCACTTCATGGCGGGCTTTTTTGATAAAGTCTTCTTTACGGGTCGGAATATGCATGTCATCGATACAGATCGACAGCCCCGCCCGGGTCGCGTAATAGTAGCCAAGGTCTTTGATCTTATCGAGAAAAACCGCCGTTTCCCGATTGCCCGACTCCCGGTAACAAATATCGATCAATTTCATGATCTCTTTTTTGTTCAAGACCTGATTGACGTACGGAAAGGGAATTTTGTCCGGAACAATGTCGAGGAAAAGCCCTCTTCCAACCGTTGTATCGACCAGCAGACCGTTGATCCGCAACTTGATCTTTGCATGCTCTTCGACTTCGCCGGAGTCATAAGCCACGCGCAGTTCGCTCATATTTGAAAAGATTTTTCCCTCTCCTCTGGCGCCCGCGCGTTCTTTGGTCAGCCAATAGCAACCGAGCACCATATCCTGCGAAGGGACCATGATCGGCTTTCCGTTTGCAGGGGAAAGAATATTGTTGACCGACATCATCAACACCCTCGCTTCGATCTGGGCTTCGACCGACAACGGCACATGAACGGCCATCTGATCGCCGTCAAAATCGGCGTTAAACGCCGCGCAAACCAGCGGATGGAGCCTTATCGCTTTCCCTTCGACCAAAACGGGGTCAAAGGCCTGTATTCCGAGACGGTGGAGCGTCGGCGCGCGATTTAAGAGAATAGGGTGCTCTTGAATCACTTCATCAAGAACATCCCACACTTCGGCTTTTTCCTTTTCAACGAGTTTCTTGGCGCTTTTAATGGTCGTGCAATAACCTTCCTGTTCAAGTTTATGGAGAATGAACGGCTTGAAAAGCTCAAGCGCCATTTTCTTGGGGAGACCGCATTGATGGAGTTTTAATTCAGGCCCCACAACGATCACGGAACGCCCGGAATAATCAACCCTTTTCCCCAGCAGGTTCTGGCGGAAACGTCCCTGTTTCCCCTTTAACATTTCAGAGAGACATTTTAACGGCCTCTTGTTCGGTCCGCGAATCGATTTACCTCTCCTTCCGTTATCAAAAAGAGCGTCAACGGATTCCTGAAGCATCCTCTTTTCATTCCGGATAATGACCATCGGGGCCTTGAGCTCCATCAGTCTCTTTAACCGGTTGTTCCGGTTGATAACGCGGCGGTAAAGATCATTCAAATCGGAGGTGGCGAATCTTCCGCCGTCCAGAGGCACCAGAGGACGGAGCTCCGGAGGAAGAACCGGAATAACATCCATGATCATCCAGGAGGGGTGATTGCCCGATTTTCTAAAGGCTTCCACGACTTTTAAGCGCTTGGTCAATTTCTTCTTGATCGCCACGGAATGGGTATCTTTAATCTTGACCTGCAGCTCTGCCCAGAGCTCGGGGAGATTGATTTTTTGCAAAATTTCCCGGATAGACTCCGCACCCATCTCTGCCCGGAATTTTCCGCCGTATTCTTCATAAAGAGCGCGGTATCTCTCTTCAGAAAGGAGCTCCCGCTCCTTGAGGGGGGTATCTCCCGGATCCAGAACAATATACTGCTCAAAATAAAGGATCCGTTCCAGCTGTTTTAAGGTCATGTCCAGGAGGGTGCCAATCCGGCTGGGAACTCCCTTTAAAAACCAGATATGCGCCACCGGAGAGGCCAGTTCAATATGCCCCATTCTTTCCCGTCTGACTTTTGCCTGGATCACTTCAACGCCGCATTTATCACAGACAATGCCGCGGTGCTTCATCCGCTTATATTTGCCGCAGTTACACTCCCAATCTTTGGTCGGTCCAAAAATTTTGGCGCAGAAGAGGCCGTCCCTTTCGGGTTTAAACGACCGGTAATTAATCGTTTCAGGCTTTTTGACTTCCCCGTAAGACCAGGACCTGATCTTTTCCGGCGATGCGACACGAATCCGAATAGCATCAAAAGAAACTGGATCTTTTGGTTTTTCAAACAGGCTATACATGCTTTCCAAAGTTTTTCTCCCTCTTTATTCCTTTGATTTAATTAACTCGACGTCTAACCCTAAACTCTGCAGTTCCTTGATCAACACGTTAAAGGACTCCGGCAAGCCGGGCTCAAGGAAAGGCTCTCCCTTGACAATCGCTTCGTAAATCCTGGATCTCCCCGGCACGTCATCGGACTTCACCGTTAAAAACTCCTGCAGGGTGGATGCCGCGCCATAAGCCTGAAGCGCCCAGACTTCCATTTCTCCCAGCCTCTGGCCCCCGAATTGAGCTTTTCCGCCCAGGGGCTGCTGCGTGACCAGAGAATAGGGTCCGATGGAACGGGAATGAATCTTGTCGTCAACCAGATGATGCAGTTTAAGCATGTACATCAC
>JACQBY010000193.1 GCA_016201875.1 Nitrospirota bacterium | reverse complement strand
GAAAAACAGGTAAACGACCTGAAAGCGTTAAGGGATGCTTACCGGACTGAAAATACCGTCAATGAGGCGAAGTTAAAAACAGCCGAACAGGAGCTCCGGGAAATTCTGGAAGAAGACACCGTCAACGTTGAAAAAGCCGAAACAAAACTCAAAGAAATCGGCCCCCTTGAAAGCTCGCTCTGGTCAAGTTTTGTCAAACAACTGGCTAAAGTAAAAACCATTATTCCTAAAGATCAGATCAAAAAACTCCATGAAATGAGAAGGAATCATCCGATGATGGAGATGAAATAAGACATTATTATAGGAGATCCCCTAGCTCCTTTGATATCCTTTGAACTATTTTTGAAACCCCTCGGATAAATTGGGGTTCTGGCGGGAGAAGGCTTAAAACCAGGCACGATTCGATCTGAAAATCAAAAAAATGTCCCGGATAGACCAGAACCCCTTCTTTTTCTAAAAACCTGAGGGCCCACGCCTCATCGGACATAATCCGGGGAAGCCGGACCACCGCATACCACCCCCCCTCTCCCTTTAACAAACGGCATGATTTTAATTTTTCAAGCCGCCGGATTAAACATCCGCGGTTTTTCAAGACCCTCCCCATCACCTGCCGCTGGATAAAATCCCGCTGTTTCAAAATATCCGGAAGAGCATTTTGAACCGGCGTGTTGACTGATAAATAGGCATCGGCAATCAGTTCCAGCCGCCGCATCGACTCTCTGACCTGATTCACCGGCCCGGTAATAACCAGCCATGAGGCTTTCATCTGAGGAAGGCAGGCCATTTTTGATAAACCACTCAGCGTGAAGGTCAACGATCTGGAATTAAACGAAAAGCTTCTTGGGAGAATGTCGGTCCCCGGATAAACATAATCAAAAAACACTTCATCCGAAATGATCGGAAGATGGTGTTTTTTGGCCAGAGAAATTAACCTGTTTTGTTCTTCGACGCCGGCGTACGAACCGGTCGGATTATTCGGATGAATGATGACGATGGCCCGGGTTCTGGAATGAATTCCTTTTTCGAGGGAATCAAAGTCAATTTTCCACCCCTCCCCTTCATATTCTAATTTAAAGAAATCGACCTGAATATCATTTAAACGGGACAGATGCTCCATCAGCGGGTAGCCGGGAGACGGCATTAAAATATGATCGTTAGGGTCCGCCAGAAGCCGGAACAAAAAATGGTAGGCTTCACTGCTGCTGGCCGTCAAAAAAACCTGTTCCGGCCTTAACAAAACGCCGGTCCGTCGATAATAGGCCAGAACGGCCTTTCTCGCCCCGGAGCTCCCTCTTGGATCGGGAGCATAAATAAAATTTTTCCGGGTGGAAAAAGCGTGTAACAGGCCGGAAGGGTAATGAAACCGGCATCGGGTCGGGTTAGACTCCGTTAAATCAATCACCGGCTTACCCTCTTCTTTAAACCTCGACAGAAGCCTTGATAACCGGTTGGGCCGGGCATAGGTCTCAAACCGCTTTGAAAACATCGTCCTTCTTGATGAAGAAAATTAAGGTTAACGGGTAATATCGAGCACAACCGCTTCAGGATAGTCTAACCGATAAGTATTCCCTGAAGTGATTGTGTATGTAAAATAGTTTGAAATAAAAGCCTGCCCGTTAATACTGGTCGCCTGGTTGATCGTCAAAAGAGAGGAAAACCCGTTATACAGGCCCAGATTGGACAAATAGATCTGATCGGCTGAAAAATCAATCGTAAGAGCAGAAGGAGCATCGAGGGAATGACCGATATCCAGGGTATTATAAATCATCCGGTCGGGAGCGGTATTGCAGATATTTGGGCTGGTGGTGACCGTACAATTCTGGGGCTGTTTAAAGACCAGGACATCATTGTAACCTTGATTGGCCACATAAATCTCGTCTTTCGCGGAATCCATGTAAATCCCTGCAGGGGTGAAAATGGAGGTTTGATCTCCCTGAATAATCGTCGTGGCAGGCGGTGTCCCTGAAAGAGTGCTTGAGTCGTTGAATAAAACGAGGGAACTTGAAAAGGGGTCCGTCGACAGCCCCCGGTTGGAAACAAATAAAATATTCCTGGGGGCATTGTTGGCATCCAATCCTTCATCGACCCAGATCCCCGCCGGATTATTGAAATCGGCGCTATGGATAACCCTCACCCCTCCGGAAATCATTTCCAAGTTGCAGGAAACTGACCCCGCCGGACAGAAAGACAGGTCGAACACCAGAACCGCGAACTTTCCGGTAGCATCCTTTCTTGAATTGACGACATAAACCCATTCCCGCGACGGGCTGATATCGACATAGATTCCAAATGGATTGTGAAGGTCAGAACTGGTAATAATTTTCTTAATTGAACCATAAGAATTTCCGCTTAAAGTGCTGGCATTGTCAAAGATGACTATGGAGTTATTGTAAAAGTTACCGATATAGAGCCGGTCTTTTGAACTGTCCAGAAAAAGGCCTGTGGGCCCGGAGATCGACGGGCCGATCATCCGTGTCGGAGGAAGAGTGCATAGAAGCGGAGGAGCCCCTCCCGTACACCCGGTATAGTTTTGGGAAATTTTATCGAAAAACAGGACCTGGTCCACCCCCGAATTGGCCACGAAAAGATTCTCGTTTCCGGATGAGGGATTGACGGCAAGACCTACCGGTTTCTGGATCATATTATTAAGTCCGTACAGGATCTCGTTGGGAGTATTATTATAGGACGTCGTCGAGATAAATAATGGGTTGAATAATGGATTTGGTGAAAAGACGCTCACATTATTATTTGAATAATCGGAAACATAAAACGACGGGTTATTGGTGCTGGGGTTTGAAGTACTGGTCATGGCTATTGCCACCGGCCAGAGGAAACCTGTATTCGGTCCGGTCAGATATTGAGCTCCGGGAGCTGTACAGGGGAGCGACAATGGAGGAGCGGGAATCGGCTGGGGAGGATTTATCACTAATGCCATCTGACTGACCTTGCAGATGGCCACAATTTGCGGGGGCGGCGGGGAAGGATTCAAAGGGTCGAATGGATAACCCGGATTGGCGATGTAAAGCGTATCGCTCGGGAGATCAAGCCATAAACCGGCCGGAGACTTAAACCCTGAAATCATTTTTACCTCGGACAACGTTGTCCCGCTATCTTTTAAAACCACCACGCTGTCCCCCGGAACCGCCTTAATAATGGCACCCACACTATCGGTGGTCTGAAATGCCTTGATATAATTGGAAACGTAGATAAGCTGGTTTATAGAATCATAGGCAATGCCAAAAGGGGTGGTTAAATCGGCGCTTGTGAAATTCGTGCGTGCGGCGGCCGTACAGGTCCCGCCGGGAGGGAGGCTCCCGCAGGTTGCTCCTATGTTGTCATAAACCGCCACCGAACTTCCGATAAAATTGGCAACGTAAAGCGTATCTTTTCCCGCTGAATTATCGAGAAAAAGCCCGACAGGACCATTTAAACTGGTGCCAACCAGAGTCCAGTCAGGAAGCTGGTCTTTATCTGGAAGGGTCGCCGTATTGTTATAAACGGCGATCTTTCTGGTATTCGCAAGACAGGTTTGTGAAACGTTGGATTCTAACAGGGTCAGGCCAGACGATGTCTGACAGGTTGAAATATACAACCGGTTGTTTACCTGGTCATAAAACAGGCCATACAGGCCGGTCAAACCATTTTGAGACGACTTGATAGACCGGATATTGTTCCGGCCAAATGTGGAAGGTTTATCAAACGCCAGGATTTCATCGTTCTTGAAATTCGAAAGATAAAGTTTCCCCGCCATGGTGCTGCCGCTGACCGTGACGGTATTTGAATCCCGATTGCCGGCCATATCCTCGACTCTCACGAGAAAATAATAGGTCGTGGCCGGTTTCAGGGGCTTAATAATCAAAGAAAAATTTCCGTTCGAATCAATCGAAGCAAGCGGACTCTTAATAACCGGTGTAAATCGGATCTGGCAGACCAGCGGACTGGTGGAATAACATACCGAAAAGAGGAGCTGACTGGCCGGGGTTCCTCCCGGATCGTCAACTGCTGGTCCCCATGTGACCTGAATTGAGCCCATATCAAGACCTTGAGCGGAAAGGACTCCGCCAAAGGCGGGAGGAGTAAAATCAGGAGCACTATTGGTTGTAAAGGACCAGATACTTAACGATGTCTGGGCGCTTCCATCCTTCGATTTAATCCCTCCCCCCAGGGTAACCGTATAGATCGAACCTGTCTTTAAATAGGCGGGGGGAGACTCTCCATATCCCGACGGGGTCAACATCAGAATATAGGTTCCGCTGCCCGGATAGGCCTGATAATCGGCTGCAGCGGGAACCTGTTTCCCGGAAGAATCTAATAAGATAAAAAGATCCGGTTTAATCGAAGCCGTATCAAGAGGTTGCACAAAGATGACCTCTATTTTGGTATTAATGGAGACATTTTTAAGTCCGGGGGAGGGATAAACTGAAAAACTGAGTCGAGAAGGTATAGATCCCGCCTGCTTTAACGCACAGCCAGAAGTATAAAAAATAAAACTCAAAAAAAGAAACGGAACGATTTTTATCCAACGCTGACAGGAATACCTCAAATGCTCCTCATGCAAAAAATTTCCAAGAATATTATACAAGCAAAATACATGCCATATCAGGAAGAAAATAGTTAAACTTTCGCTGGGTTATCAATGACTTGCAACAGAATAGAGGCCTCATTTATGACACCTCTATACAAAAGGATATTTTTTTTCACTTTTAAGACCTACATGTCTATTTTTTTAACAGAATGGGAGATTTGATGAAGGGGATCTTCGATTTCTTCCAATTTTTCATTAAACCGGTCTAATTTCCGAACCGACTCTTCATACTTTATTTTAGCATTATTTAAATGTTTGCCCAGGACCTCAAAGTCCTCATTGAATTTGGCAAAATCCCCTTTGAGGCGAAAAAGGTACTCCAGAATTTCTTTGGCGGACTGCTCGATATGAAGACCTTTTAACCCCAGAAGAATCACCTGAAGATAGGCGTAAAAACTGTTGGGCGACACGGGGATCACCTTTTTCTCCAGAGCATAAACCGACAAGGGTTTATCGTCTGTCCTGGTTTCTTCTTTGATCATCGTTTCGTAATAGACATTCTCGGCTGGAATATACATAAAGGCAAAATCAAATGTCCCCTCGTCGGGCAGAATATATTTACCGGCAATCTGGTCAATGTGCTTTTTGACATCCTGCGAAAATTTTTTCCGGAATCCTTTTCGCTCTTCGTCGTTTGAAGATTCGATCATCCGCTTGAAATTCTCCAGCGGGAACTTCGAGTCGACGGGAACACCCCCCTCCCCGAGATGGATCATGGCATCAACCATCTCGCCGCTTTTAAAAGGGTGCTGAAGGGTAAAATAAGAGGCCGGAAGGATTTGAGTTAACAGTTCCCCCAGAAAAAACTCCCCCAGGATCCCTCTTAATTTGGGAGCTTTTAAAATTTCCTGCAGGCTGGCAATATCTTTCCCCACCTCGTAGACTTTTTCAGTCGCTTTGGAGAGCGCCCCGAGGTTTTGCTGGACTTCTCCCACCACCAGGGCCGTATGATCAAGCCGGAGCCCCATCTGGCCGGTGGCGTTCTGGATCTGCTCCCCCATTTTTCCCAGCTGGGCATGCATTTCCTGGACTAATTGCCCCATCTGCTGATTCATCTGGAGGGATTGCCCGGTCAGCTGTTCATGCATGTGGGTCAGGGTCTGGGAGAACTTTTCAGACATCTCCCGGCGGACAAAGTCAATCTGCTGTTGAATTAAAACCGTAGAAGAGGGAGCGGATCTGTACCGGGAAAGAAAGAAAAAAATGATTAAGACTGCCGCCGCGGCAACCGCTATAACGAGACCGATGACCCATCCTGCCATAAAAACTCTTTTTCCCTGAAGAAGATGATTTGATATGACTTATAGGATTTTACTCCAATTGTCAAATATTAATAAATGGAATGGAACTTTACCCGGGTTCCTTGGTAAAATGCCCTCTCTATGAAAATACCTCCTTCGGATATCTTTCACCGGAACCTCATGATTATCGCCCACCGGGGCGCCTCCGGAGTTGCCCCTGAAAATACTTTCTCTGCCTTTGAAAAAGCCGTTGCGCTAAAAGCAAATATGATCGAACTCGATATTCAACTGACCCGGGACGGCCATTGGATTGTCATGCATGACGATTCTTTGAAACGGACCTGCGGGGTCAGAAAACCGGTCAGGGTTCTCCCCCTCTCAAAAATGAAGACTCTTGACGCCGGCTCCTGGTTTTCAAAAGATTTCTCAGGGGAAAAAGTCCCCGTTTTAGACGACCTCCTCTCCTGGGCAAAAAATAAAATCAGCCTGAATATCGAAATTAAAGGAAAGATCAACCTCAAGGGGAAAGCGGTGGGCTCCCTCTTAAAAACGATTTCAGATCATGGAATGAAAAAAGAGGTCCTTCTCTCCTCATTTAACTGGAATATTTTAAGGGCCGTCAGAAACCTCGACCGGAATATCCCGATCGGGTTATTGGTCAATCGGGAGCTTCGATCGCGGTATATCAAAGAAGCGCTTCATTTAGAAGCCGTTTCAATCCATCTCCCCAAACATAAGATGAGAAAAGGCCTCCCCGAAATGATTCATGCTCTGAAAATGCGAGTTCTGGTCTATACACTCAACTCTCTTGAGGAAATGGAGCGTTGTGCGAGCGTCGGTATTGATGGTTTCTTTACCAATTATCCCGACCTTCCCACGCAAAAAAAACTTCCGGTAAAAAAAGTCTGAAAAACATAACTCCTTGATAACAAAGAATAACCCTTAGAAAGCGGAGGGTAAGAAATTGCATGTTAATGACCGGGGGCTAAAGATTTTGTTGAAGAGGCTGAATAAGCCATGTTATATTTTTTAGCATGGCACTCGAATCCATATCGGCGTTCTCTCTCGAAGAGCCTCCATTACCGGTTGATAACGAACCCATCCTGAAAAATTTCTGCGGCACCGTTAAAAATGACCTGATAGAAAAGGAAATTCCCCCTTCGTGGCGGATTTCGCCGGAACCTTTTTACCTTTCCGCCGGAGAGCTTGGAATCCTTCAAAGACTGGGGGACCATCTTCTTAAGTTTTACAGGGCCCAAAATAAGCTCTACGTTGAAAGCGACAGGGGGACTCAACCCCAATGGATATCCTTTTACCTCGATCTCGGTAAACCCCAGCAACTGATTGACTTTGGGAGGATGAACCGGTTTAAATCCTCCCTTCCGGGAATTATCCGTCCTGATATTATCCTGACTCCGGAAGGGATGACGATTTCCGAGCTCGACTCCGTTCCCGGAGGATTCGGTCTGGCGCACCAGCTCAACGCCTCCTATGCGAATCTCGGCTACACCGTCATTGGGAAATCGGACGGCATGGCCGCCGGTTTTAGAAAAATGGCCCTTAATCTGGCCGGAAATTCTAAAACAAATCGGACCGGGTCTGGATCTGAAGAGGAAAAGAGCGCCGCCAGGCCGGAACTGGCCATGGTTATTTCAGAAGAGTCAAGCGATTATCGGGCTGAAATGGCTTCCTTTATCAAAGAGCTGAACGGTCCCGATCTTGGCGCCAGACTCTGCAGGCCCGAAGAGATCTATTTTACCGAAGAGGCGGTTTATCTGAAGAACGGGGAGGAAAAAACTCCCGTCAACCTTCTCTACCGGTTTCTGGAGCTTTTTGATTATAAAAATATCCCGAAGATCGATCTTCTCCTTTACGCATCCAAAAAAGAAAAAATCATCGCCACACCGCCTTTTAAAGCGTTTCTCGAAGAGAAACTCTGGTTTGCGCTCTTTCATCATCCGGCGCTTAAACCTTACTGGAAGAATGAACTGGGGGATGAAACTCTCGATTTTCTAAAACCGTTTATCCCGAAAACATGGATTTTAGATCCCAGAGAACTCCCCCCCTACGGAGTCATCCCCGATTTAATGCTCCGGGAGAAACAGGTTTCCCGATGGGAAGAGCTGTTTGATGCCGGGCAGAAAGAGCGGCGGTTTGTCATCAAGCCTTCAGGTTTTTCGGAATTGGCCTGGGGGGCCAGAGGGGTTAAGGTCGGCCATGACCTCTCCGGCCGGGACTGGCAAGAAAGCCTCCGGAATGCCCTTGCTGCATTTTATCAAACCCCTCATATCCTGCAGGAGTTTCATCAGGGGAGAAAAGAAGATTTCGTCTATTTTGACGAAGAGGCCCGCTCCCTCG
>JACQBY010000028.1 GCA_016201875.1 Nitrospirota bacterium | reverse complement strand
TGCCTGGAAATGGGGGTTTGGATTTAAAAATACAGCGGTCTTATAACGGCAGGATCTGGGGAAGACGGGATGTGACCAATCCAGGATTGGTTGCCTATGCGATCATTTTTCTTAAATACAAAAAAATTGTTTAAAGATTAAGGATTCAACTCCCCATGATTATATAGCGATTCTTGGCTAGTGACCTGTCCAAATTGACAGGTGACGGATGTCTTATCTTTATGGTATGAACAGGAATCTTATTTTTCTTCCTTTTTAAAAAAGTTGTAAAAAGTTCTTCTTCATGAACTTTAGCCGGAGGTGCCGACGTTTAGAAGCTATACGAAAATAGCTGCCTGTTTAATGATTTGTAGAGCAACGGAGAGGGGCGAACTTTTAATCTTTAGCAAATGGCGGCGACAGGCAATGATAGGGTCATTCTAGGGATGTTCAGACTGGCCTTCTTACGAATCTCAGTAAAACGAAATTCGTCTTAAAGAATTCACCTTCTGTCAGGGCAAACTGCTGGTGACAGCAGGGTATAAAGCAACGGGTCTTTAGGAAACATAAAGGAAGCCGGGCTGCCGAGGTGACAAAGAAATTTTATTAATTCGGTGGTGTGGCTTATTTAGTTTGTCTGGATTGTATTAAATACCAGTTTTAACCATATATATGAGGGTTTTATGAACCATAGAGAGAAGATCATTATGAACCATAGAGAGAAGATCATTAATTCAAAGCTAAGATCTTTGGTGGCAGTAGTCCTAATTCTGTTTGGGCCGTGGCTTTCTCCCCCTTTTGTAAAAGGGGCGGATACGGTTCTTTATTATCATAACGATGCCTTGGGTTCACCGGTAGCGATGACCAACAGCGGTGGAACTGTAATTTGGAATGTCGATTACGGCCCATTTGGCGATGAAGTAAACCTGAATGAGTCCCCCAACCTTCCAAACTCTCATCGGTTTATTGGAAAAGAGACTGATGTTGAAACCGGTTTGCATAATCTGGGAGCCAGATATTATGATCCAGGTATTGGGCGGTTTTTAAGTGTGGATCCTGCATTACTACATGGGCACCCTAAGTCAGCTTTAAATACTCCGTTCGGCCTCAACCTTTATTCATATTCTTTTGATAATCCTTATCGTTTTTCTGATTCTTCAGGAAAATGGCCAACTCACATATGGCCTGTTCATCAAATGTCAATAAATCGAGTTTTGTCCCAATTGAGTTTACATGATCTAAGCATTTTAACTCGGCAACAAGTAATCATTGACGCGGATCAATCCAGTGAAATGGCATATCAGCATGCAATGAGAGACGGAAGAGATAGCTCAGACCAGTCAGCCACGAGAGCTTGGGAACTGGCAAATGGATTTATCGCATATGAAATTTTCCAGGCTCGTCAAAGCGAGGCCTCTTTTATTGAAACGGGCAACCAATTTGATCATGATACGGCTCTTATGCATGTTAGCAATGCTATTCATACCGCGGGGGATTCCACGTCCCCTGAGCACGCCGGATTCCAACCGTGGGATCAACATGAAAGCTGGCTTAAAAAAATGAACCATATAATTGGTGAGTCTTATGATCCTGGTTCAGGTTCTGCGTTAGATATTATGACTAGAAAAATTTGGGACATTTATAAATCAGATGGGCCCATTCAAAGCGAAATATTACCAAAGCCGTAGAGTTTTGTATTAAAGCAATGATTCGTAAAAATAAAAAAATATTTACTTGGTCAATAATTCTATCGGTTCTTTTCTTCATAATACTTGCTGTTTTTACTTTTGAAAGGCCCATAAAGGGACTTGATAACATATTGTTAATTTTCCTATTTTTTCCCTTAGGTGCATCTATCTGGGTAAGTGGAAATGCTCATCAACCTAATGGTTTGGTTTTAACCGTAATATTACTTGTTCAAAATTTTCTTATTTTCTTTTGCTTAATAAGTTTTGGTGATTTTATCTTAAGTAAATTTAAAAAATAAATTTCAATACGACACGAACTATTTTTCTTTCTGGATATGAGTTTGTCTAATTAAAATGAATGGGTTTTTGTAAAGCTCTACTAAATAAAGGGAAAACTTATTATGAAACGTTTTTTTCAAAACTTCCGAGTTCTTTTTGGAATCTTGTTTTTTATTAATTTTCTGTTGGTTATATTTGTGAATCAATCCTTGGTTCGCGCCGAGTCATCGACTTATGATGATCCTTTTTATAACCAAAAGGGAACAGATAATCCAATGTCAAAAACGACATCCTCTTTTCAACAGGTGTCGGAAAGCGTAGATCCATTTACGGGAAATCTGAACCTTATTCATACCGATGCTATTCTGCCTGGGAATGGGGGGTTTGGATTTAAAAATACAGCGGTCTTATAACGGCAGGATCTGGGGAAGACGGGATGTGACCAATCCAGGATTGGTTGCTTATAATGAAAAAAGCATTATGGGGCTCGGATGGTCTTTTCATTTTGGGAGGATTAGAAATCCTCTTGGAACAGGAAGTAGTAACCCGTCACTCCCGAATAATCCGATTATAGAAATGCCCGATGGTTCTTTGCATCCCTTTTACCAGAGTAAAAATAATTCTTGCGATATGATCAGTGTTGAACATTGGATTTATCGAAAACCGGCGACGGGGTGTGCCACACAATATCAATTAATTTTAACGGATGGAACTGTCTATACGTTTCCAAATACGAATGCCTATTACACAGTGGATAATGTTCTCATTTACCAGGTCGGAACAATTACCTCTCCAAACGGAAATACAATTACTGTTTCGTATGATAGCACCAACCCGACAATCATTAATTCAGTAACAGATAGCGCTAGCCGTGGGATTACTTTTTCTTATACTGTGAAGGGCGGCACATGTCTTGATAAAAGAAAATATCTGACGTCAATGAACGTAAATGGAAAGGTTTACAATTATTCGTATCAAGCGATTAATTGCAATATCTTTTTAAGCCAGGTCACCCCGCCTGTGGGGCCATCTTGGAAATATACCTATAATAGCGTTAACAACAGCAGTAACTCCGGCCAATATGAGATGAATACAGTAACCTATCCGTCCGGAGCGGTGTTAACCTACGGGTATAACGACATTGGGTTTGATACTGGAGCCGTCTCCATCCCTTTCACAGTAGTGACAAGCAGGTCTCTTAGCGGAAGAGGCATAAGTTCCGCCAGTTGGACATATGCTTATGCCGCAAATCCCACGAATATTGCGAACAGCACAAATCAAGTTACGACAATAACTGAATCTGGCTGTAAGACTGAACGTTATACCTTTTTTAGTTTTGGGTCGTTACCCAATTCCGGCACAGGGATAAATAAACTCTGGCAAATTGGAAGACTCATCAAAAAGGAAATCCTTTCGGGTGCTACTGTTATTCAAACAGAAAATTACACCTGGTCGCCAAGCGCTTATTTATCTAATGATCAGATTGGTAATGGGAACTGGAATGGACTGATAGCAACTTTAACTGATAACCAGATATTTGAGGCGTTGCTTGCTTCCAAATCTCTTATACGTGATGGGAAAACATATACAACCAGTTTTAGTAATTACGATAGTTATGGAAATCCTCAGACCATCACAGAAACAGGGGATTCAAGTAGAACAACTGCCCTCACTTACTATTACATTACCGCCACCAATATTGTCAAAGGTCATCCCGCCACAAACAACGTAACCGTGAATGGGGAAAGCTTTCCTACCGGTTATTCCTATGACACCAATGGGAATTTAACCCAAATTAATCAATATGGGGTAATTACGAATTATTTCTATACGAATGGCAATTTGACCTCTCGAACAGATGCCAATAACAACTCAATCTCTTTTCAGTATAGTTATGGAGTAATTTCCCAAATTACGAATCCTTATTATTCAATTTCTAAGAGTATTAACTGGGAGGGAACCGTTGCCTGGGAAAGAGATGGGAACAGTCATACCACATATTATTCGTATGACCCAATCAACCGAATTACCACAATTACGCCGCCCCTGGATACTGCCACTAATATTACCTATGATAATAGTGCAGGATCATACTGGAAAGTCGCGAAGAGTTCAGGTTTTACTCAAAATAACGTGGATGGCTTGGGGAGGGTCATAAGCACGTCAAACAGTGAAGGAATAAATACCCAGACCACTTATAATACCTGCGGCCAAGTGAGTTATAAATCATATCCTTATACCGCTACAAATATAGGCGATAGCTTCTCTTATGACGTCCTGGACCGTGTAATAAATGTCACTCATCCAGATACCAAGACACAGGGATATAATTATGCGAATGGGAATATCGTAATTACCAATGAGAGGGGTTATTCGACGAGCTATGGCTATATTTCATTTGGAAATCCGGATGAAAAGCGGTTAACCAGTGTGGTTGACGCCACTGGGACGACAACATATTCCTACAATGCGGTTGGCAGTCTGAAAACCATAGTTCATCCAGCAACTCCCCAGGGAAGCTTTCAGAGAACTTTTGTTTATAGTACCAAGAATTTCCTGACGAGTGAAACCCATCCTGAAACAGGGACGATTACTTATTCACCCGATAATATCGGAAATGTCCTTTCCCGGTTGGACGGGAGAGGAACGATTTCCTATGTGTATGACCAGATCAATCGGCTGACAAATATCAATTACCCCACTTCCGCAGATAATGCGACTATTGGATATGATAATGCCAATAATCGCACCTCCTTGTCCAGTTCGGCTGCTTCATATTCCTACCAATATGACGCACAGAATCGTCTGATTGGTCAGACCTTCACGATTGGGTCAATGAATTTTACGACCTCCTATGGTTATGATTCAGCCGGGAATAATAATAATATGACCTACCCCTCCACCCGCGCTCTGTCATACGGATATAATACCGCAAATCAAATAACGAGCCTTACGGGGTATGTTAGTAATGTGACTTATCATCCATCCGGAGGAATTGCGAGTATTTCCTATGCTAATGGAGTGGCTACGAGTCAGGGTTATGATAACCGTTACCGAATCCAAACCATCAATGCCCCCGGGATTGTTCAGTACACTTACGGCTATGATGGCGTAGGAAATGTTACTGGTATTACAGATGGCGTGAATTCAGCTAAAAACAGGGGTATGGGATATGACCCGCTTGATCGCTTGACCAGTGCTTCAGGCGTTTGGGGAAGTCTTTCCTATGGTTATGATGCATTAGGAAATAGGGTCTCCCAGATTCTAAACAGTACGGCTACGACAAATTATAATTATTCGTCTTCAAATTTACTGGCCTCTTTAAGCGGCGCAACCACTGCAAGTTATACCTATGATCTAAGCAGTAATATGACTTTTATCCGTGGTTATAATTTGGCCTATGATTACGCCAATCGGTTGACCAGTTCTACTATTTCTGGAGGAACGGTAACCTTTACCTACGACGGAGAAGGAAAAAGGATTAAGAAATTTAACTCTTCTACTGGTAAAACCTTAATCTATCATTATGACCGGCTGGGAAATGTTATTGTGGAGGCGGATGGTGCCGGTGTCGCTCAAACTGAATATCTCTATCTTAAGAGTCAGCCTGTTTCAAAAATTATTAAGGATAACTCACCAACGGTCGTGACGGGATCCGCGAGCAGTCTCAGTCAGACCGGTGCGACTTTGAACGGAACTGTCAATCCAAATGGATATACTACCTCTGTCTGGTTTGAATATGGATTAAGCACAACCTATGGCTCCAGCACTTCAACTCAGTATTTTTCGGGCACCTTGGTTGGTGCGGTTTCTGCGGTAATCAGCGGACTATCTCCCAATACGATCTATCATTTTAGAATTGATGCAACGAACAGTGCTGGAACGAACAGGGGATTGGATTTCACCTTTACCACGTTGGCCAGCCCCCCGGTTGTAACCACAGCGGCCGCCAGTGGCATTGCATTGACGACGGCAACATTAAACGGGAGTGTGAATACCAATGGCGTGACCGCCAACGGTTGGTTTGAGTATGGGACGACGACCGCAACCCAGGCGCTTTCGTCCGGCACGAACGTCTCTTTTTCACAGGCCTTGACCGGGTTGACCGCCAATACCCTGTACCATTTCCGCGCCGGGGCGAGTAATACCGGTGGGACGGGATACGGGAGTGATGCGACGTTTACGACTCCTAGTGTGGATTTGGTGGTTTCCTCATTAAGCGCGGCAACCTCCGCTACGGTTGGGACATCTTATACGGTCACCGATACGGTGACTAACCTGGGAATTAGTCCGACAGGAGCCGGTGGATTTGTTGAGGCTTACTATCTTTCATCCACTTCGACCTTTAGCACGGCAACCGCAACCTGGATCGGGTATCGGTGGGTTGATACGTTGGGAGCAGGAGGTAGCTCCACGGCGACCACCACGTTTACCATGCCGAACTGGGTCAATGCGGGAACATATTATCTGATTGCCAACGCTGACGATAATAATGTCATCGCGGAAACCAACGAAAACAATAATACCCTGACCATGACGGGGACTGTTATTGTAAAATAGTTTTTTCGATATTTAAAGGAGGATTGAAAGATGTGGAAGAAACGAATCTTAGGTCTTATTCTGTTGCTCTTGGTGGTGGGTACTCCAGTGGTAAGTCAGGCTGCTGGAAATGGGACCATTACCATCGAAAACCCCAAGCAGGGGGAGGTTATTCGAGGTCCCAAAATAACAATTATTTGGAAACAACTTAAGGAGGGAGAGGCAGATCACGTTCTTTTAATCATAGATGGTCAACGCCGTTTTCCTGTTGTGGAAAATTCAAAACAGGACCTAACATTGAGTCTAGGTGACCATGAAGTTACTCTTCAAGCCTTAGATAAAAATCACCAACCCTTAGTAGAACCAAAAACAATCGTCAAATTTACACTTGAATAATGTTTTTTGAGATGGAAACAAAGCGGGGACCTAAGGGCCTCTTTCATCCTGGGAATTTATTTGTTGCTTTTGGGGTTCAACATCATTTTTCCTCCATCTCTGAAAAAGAAATCACTTTGCCAGTCTCCGGGTCTTTAGCCCAGAAACGGTGTGGTCTTGGTTTTTGAGTATCAATAATTACTCATCAATATTTTGTAAGAGGATAAGGAGTTATTTACTTTCTATTGCTTATAATTCGATTCTAGATTATAGGCAGTTAGAACTCTTGCAAGGGGAGGCACTTCCTGCTAAGATCGCTCCGTGACCGATTCTTCAAAAAATCCTTCAACCCAGTCTCTGGGAATTGAAAATCTCCCACCCGAACCTCCAAAACCGTATGCGATGGCGGACAATAAACTCTATGAAAATTATGAGAATATTGATGTCTATCCCGGATTGGTCCGCCCATAGAGAGTGGTCATTTGAGCCAGCGGGGCCATCCCTGCTGAGGTAAGCTGATCGGGTAGAACCCGCCACTCCCAGTTTCCATAAGCCGTTCCCGGCAAATTCATCCTCGCCTCTTCTCCGAGCCCCAGAACATCCTGGACCGGAATAATCACCGTATTTGACACCGACCTCATTGCCAGCCGGATCAGCTCCAGATGAACGGATGCCTCATCCGCTTTCCTGCCTAAATAGGCAGAAAGCCGTTCCCTTTCTTTAGGGTCCGTCTCTTTTTTGAACCATCCCCGGACTGTATTCGTGTCATGGGTTCCGGTATAGGCCACGCAGTCCCTGATGAAATGGTGGGGCGCATACGGATGGGCAGGAAGACCTTCGCCAAAGGCAAAAACAAGGACCTTCATTCCGGGAATTCCGAACCGGTGCATGATGTCGATGACATCGGGCGTGATGATCCCCAGGTCTTCGGCAATGATCGGAGGGTCCGGAAAATGGCTGAAGAGGGTCTCAAGAAAGGCTTCTGCCGGCGCCGCCGCCCATCTCCCATGTTCTGCGGTCGGGTCTCCCGCGGGGACCTGCCAGCAGGCCGCGAATCCTCTGAAATGATCGAGCCTGACCAGGTCAAACAGTTTTAAATTATGGGCCAGCCTTTGAATCCACCAGTCGAAATGCATTGCCCGAAGAGCTTCCCAGTCGTAGAGGGGATTACCCCAGAGCTGGCCGGTTTTGCTGAAATAATCGGGAGGAACTCCCGCGACCTCCCGGGGTTTCATCTCGGAGTCCAGTTGAAAGATCCCGGGGTGAGTCCAGACGTCCGCGCTGTCATACTGCACATAGATCGGAAGATCTCCGATGATCCGGAGTTGTTTGCTCTTGCAGTAGTTTTTCAAAGAGAACCATTGCCTGAAGAAAATAAACTGCAAAAACTGCTGGAATACGATTTGATCGTTGAATTTTTCTCTGGTCCGGCCCAGGGCGCCTGGATTCCGATTTTTGAGTTCCTTCGGAAAATGGTTCCAGGGAGCGCCGTTCAAATGCTCTTTTAAGACCTTAAAGAGAGCATAGCTCTCCAGCCAGACGGACTGTTCTTTACAGAAAGCGGTAAATTCCGGGTTCTTTCCCAGAGAGGACCTGACGCCTTCATAAGCGCGATAGAGGATTTTTCTCTTAAACAGAGTGACCGCCTCATAATCCACCCTCTCGACCGGAAACGAAGGAAGGGGGTCAAAATCGGATTTTGAAAGAAGGCCTTCTGCTTCGAGCAGTTCAGGGCTGATCAGGAGAGGATTCCCTGCAAAGGCAGAGTCGCTATTGTAGGGAGAGTTTCCCAGGGCTGTGGAGGTGGGATTGATGGGGAGAACCTGCCAGTAGCTCTGCCGGGCGTCAAAAAGAAGATCTGCGAAACGGCAGGCCGAGGGCCCCAGATCCCCAATGCCAAAGGGAGAGGGGAGCGCGCTGACAGGAAGGAGAAGGCCACTCCCCCGCCGTTCCAGTCCTCCTGCGCGCCGTTTCGTCATCAGGAGGCCTTGACATGGAGGTATTGCCCCAGCTTCAGGAATGCCTCCACCCACTTTTTTGCGGAAGCCTCCCCCTGGTTTGCCTGTTCACTCATTTTCAGGTAAACGCGCTTTCCGATGGCAAAGTACAAATTTTGCGGCTTCCACAGGTTCAGCTCGATTTGAAGAGGGGTTAGCCTTTCAAGGATGTTATTAACCGATTCCAGCATGGCCATATCTTCCGGATTCATCGAAGACCGGGTCAACAGCGCTTCGATCTTCATGTTGGCCAAAAATCCAATATTGACAGTGTCCAATCTTGCAGACCATCGTTTTGCCTCTTTGATCAGCTTTTCCAGCCGCAGAAGGTCTACCTCCTCTTGCCGAAGGGTCTCCTGAATGTTGGCGTTGGTCACAAAATCCATGGTCAGCAAGAGCGGCCTGGGGATCGGAATATGGAGGCTCTGGAAGAAATTCATCAGGGCGTAATGGTTTTCATGAATCTGGCCGAACGCGGCGGCAATCTCTTTATAAGTCAGCTTCAGGATCTGGTTTAGAACCGTGCGCTGTTCATCTTTAAACAGGTCTGACACCGAATAGTTGTGCTCTCCGAAATGTTTAGTCAGCAGGCGGATCACCTCGGGAACATCCCCTTTCTCAAAAGCGGAGCGGATCTCCCCCTGAAAGGTTGAAAAGCTTCCCTCGCCCGGAAACAGGCAGACCCCGCCGTTGATATTATGATCTCCCAGGTGTAAAACGGCGAAGCAGAGGGTGCGCTCCTCCCAGGTGATGTCTGAGACGACCCGGGTTTTCCCCATCACCAGTTTAAGCTTTCCGGCTGTCAGCCGTTCGTAACCCTCGTTGTAAATGGTGTAGCAATAGATTTTGACGCAGTCGGGACAGGAGTCAAAAAGGGACATCATCGCATGGTGAGCCCCTGCCCGAAGAAGGTCCACCCGGGAAGGAGTGACAAACCTCTCATAAACGTCAGCGCCATTTTCATGCAGATTGCCCGGAGCCTTCTGAAGGAACTTCATGAACTCCGGCTCGAGGGAGATATTCTCTATCTCTTCCGCAAGTTGAATGACCCTGGCGGCGTATTGCATCACCTGGATGGTTTCTATCCCCGAAACGTCATCGAAGAACCACCCGCAGCTGGTATACATCAGCATGGAATGCCGCTGGGTCTCCAGAAGCTTTAACATTCGGGAGAGATCATCCTGGCTCAGGGGTTTGGCCTCATGACGCCTTAAAAAATTTCCGACGTCAGTTCTGGACCGATTGGAGATCACTTCGATATATTCATCCCTTGCCTGCCATGGATCCCGTAGATAACCCGAGGTATTTTTTTCATAGATGGCCAGAACCCGGTCCCTCAGCCAATCCATGGCATCGCGTAAAGGCTTCCTCCAGGACTGCGTCCATTCCGGGTGCGCTCCCGAATGGCATCCGCAATGGGTCCGCCACCGCTCAATCCCATGGGCACAGCTCCAGGAGGTGTTTTCCGCAATCTCAATCATATGGGTGGGGGGATGTTTTTCAAGATATGCCCCGTAATTGGTCAATTCCGTCATCTTTTCCGACTCGATGGAATAGAGGCAGTAAGAGAGCGCCATATCGCCGTAGCGTTGATGATGCCCGTAGGTTTCTCCGTCGGTGGCGATATGGACCACCTGCGGCCCAACCCGATCTTTAGGAAAGGCGTCCAGAAGCTTCCTGGCAAAGGTCTCTCCGTTCCTCAATAACCCTCCAAAGGCCACATCCCGGGAGATGGAGCCATCGTACACAAAGACATGGATGGATTTTCCGGAGGGGAGCGGGCAGAGATAAGCCATGGTGGGATCAACGCCTTCCCCTTCGACTTCCTCCCATTTTTCTTCTGAAAAGGCCTTGACCCTTCGTACCTGGCGGGGAGCCAGAACGGTAAACCGGATCCCCAGGTCGGCAAGGACCTCAAGGGTTTCAAGATCGACAGCCGTTTCCGGGAGCCAGAGCCCTTCAGGAAACCGGCGGAATCTCCTTTCAAAGTCCCGAATTCCCCAGAGAACCTGCGTCGTTTTGTCCCTTTTGCCGGCCAGGGGCATGATCATATGGTTATAGACCTGGGCCATGGCCGAACCGTGGCCCGAGAATCGCGCGATACTGAGCCGGTCTGCTTCTAAAATAGCCTGATACGCCTCGGGTTGATGGCGTTCCAGCCAGGACAACAGGGTTGGCCCGAAATTGAAATTAATCCTGGCGTAGTTATTGACGATATCAATAATCTTTCCATCCGGGCCGAGAATTCGGGAGGCCGCATTAGGGGCGTAACACTCTGCGGTAATCCGTTTGTTCCAATCATGATAAGGGTAGGCCGAGTCCTGGAGCTCAACCTCTTCGAGCCAGGGATTTTCCCGCGGAGGCTGGTAAAAATGTCCATGGATGCAGATGTATTTATCCATGGTACCCATTATCCTGAGAGAGGGAGAGAGGAGACGCTTTGCCGGAGAAAAAAAGAACCCCGAGCGGGGGCAATGTCAGTACAAGGGAACAGGGCCGTCCATGGGCCGGAATGGGAGAGGCCGTTACTCCCCCGAAATTTCCACAGCCGCTTCCGCCGTAGATTTCGGCATCACTGTTTAAGATCTCCCTCCAGAATCCGTCCCCTGGGATGCCAATCCGGTAACCGTTCCGAATCACGGGGGTAAAATTGCAGACCACGAAGACGAGGTCGCCGGTCGATTTCCCCTTTCGGATAAAACTAAATACCCCCTGTTCACGGTCCTGAAAATCAATCCATTCAAATCCTTCCGGGTCAGAGTCAATCTCGTAAAGGGGCGGACTGGATCTGTAAACGCGGTTGAGGTCCCGGACCCAGCGCTGGATTCCCCGGTGATAGGGATATCCCAGGATATGCCACTCGAGACCCTCCTCATGGCTCCACTCGCGGATCTGGCCAAATTCTGCTCCCATGAACAGAAGTTTCTTTCCCGGCTGACCATACATCAGCCCAAAGAGCAATCGCAGATTGGCAAAACGCTGCCATTCATCGCCGGGCATTTTTCCGATGAGCGAGCCTTTCCCATGCACCACCTCATCATGAGAGAGGGGCAAAATAAAGTTTTCCGAAAAGGCGTACCAGAGGCTGAAGGTGAGCAAATCATAATGGTATTTTCGATAGAGGGGATCCATGGAGAAAAATTTTAGCGTATCGTGCATCCAGCCCATGTTCCACTTCATACCAAAGCCCAGGCCTCCGAGATACGTTGGTTTCGAGACCATCGGCCAGGCCGTCGATTCTTCCGCAATGGTCTGGGTATCGGGGACTTCGCCGTATGTGGTTTCATTCAATTGTTTTAAAAAGGCAATGGCTTCCAGGTTTTCACGCCCTCCATGTTCGTTTGGGATCCATTCCCCTTTTTGTCTGGAGTAGTCCAGATAGAGCATGGAAGCCACGGCGTCCGCCCGGAGGCCGTCGGTATGATATTGTTTTAGCCAGAAAACAGCGCTGCTGATCAGAAAAGAACGGACTTCCTGCCGTCCATAGTTAAAGATGGCGCTTTTCCAATCGGGATGGAATCCTTTCCGAACGTCTGCATGTTCATAAAGGTGTGTTCCGTCAAATTTAAAGAGCCCATGCTCATCCGCCGGAAAATGAGAGGGGACCCAATCCAGGATGACGCCAATTCCCTGCTGGTGGAGATAATCGACAAAAGCCATGAAGTCCTGAGGAGTTCCAAAGCGGCAGGTGGGGGCAAAATATCCGACAGTCTGATAACCCCATGATCCATAAAAGGGATGTTCCATCACCGGCAACAACTGAACATGGGTAAAGCCCGTTTCCTTGATATACTCTGCAAGATCATGGGCCAGTTCCCGATAGGTCAGAAACCGGCCATCCTTTTCGGGGCGCTGTTTCCAGGATCCGGGATGGAATTCATAAATGGCCAGAGGGGCGGTGAGCGCGTTGGCATGAGACCGTGTCGTCATCCACGCCTGATCCTGCCAGTCATAACCGAGGTCCCAGACCACCGAAGCCGTCCTGGGCGGGACCTCCCAGAAAAAGGCAAAAGGATCCCCTTTCTGAATGGTGTGACGGTGATGTCTGGAGATGAGATGATACTTGTAGAGCGCTCCATGCCCAACCCCGGGGACGAACCCTTCCCATATGCCCGATTCATCTTTTCTCGCCCGGAGAGGATGGGACCCGGGATTCCAATGATTAAAATCGCCGATGACCGACACCTGCTCCGCATTGGGGGCCCAGACGGCGAAGAGGGTCCCTATTAAACCCTCAACAGTCATGAGGTGGGCGCCCAGCTTTTCATAAAGATGACAATGATTCCCCTGCTTGAAAAGGTAGATATCGTAATCCGTTAAAAGGCTCGCAGAGTGAAAAAGCGGCTGAATCGGGGGACTATTTTTTTCAGATTTCTGTTTTTGTTCCATCAATGACTAGAATAAATAGGTTGAACCTCTTTGTCAAATGTTCATCTCTTTTCGTTTGTTGAAAAAGCGGCTTCTCAGGAGTATATTTTAAACCATGATTCTGGCAGGGGACATCGGAGGAACCAAAACCACGCTGGGGATTTTTGAATCCCGGCAGGGAGAGATTGTACTCAAAGAAGAACAATCTTTTCCCAGCCGGCGCTACGCCAGCTTTGAAGCTGTTTTAAAGGAATTTCTAAAAGACAAAAAGGTTAAATTAGGTCTGGCCGCTTTTGGGGTAGCGGGGCCGGTATTAAACGGCCGGAGTGAAACAACCAATCTCCCCTGGGTCATCGATGCTTCTCAAATTGTCCGGCAGTTTGAAATTCCTTCCGTTTTTTTGCTCAATGATCTGGAGGCGGCGGCCTTCGGCACCTTGCTTCTAAAGAAAGATGAAATAAAGTGGCTTCAGACGGGGGAGCCTGACCCGGATGGTCCCAGAGCCGTCATTGCCGCAGGAACCGGTCTGGGGGAGTCGATTCTCTTTTGCGAGGGTGGCAATTTCCGGACACTCGCTTCGGAAGGAGGGCATTGCGATTTTGCGCCGCGAAATCCCCTTGAAATCAGACTGCTGGAATATTTATGGAAACGGTTCGGCCATGCCAGTTATGAACGGGTTCTCTCCGGTTCCGGTCTTTTTAATCTCTATTCTTTTTTAAAAGAATCAGGTGATAAGGAATCGGGTCATGACGGCGAGCCGGCCTGGATCCGTCAACGGCTGGAAAAAGAAGATCCGGCGGCGGTGATTTCAGAGGTCGCGCTCAAGGGAGAAAATCCCCTCTGTGTCAGGGCGCTTGACCTGTTTGTATCGATTTATGGGGCCGAGGGGGGGAATCTGGTTCTTAAAACCATGGCGACGGGGGGGCTTTACATTGGGGGAGGAATTGCCTCCAGGATTCTATCCCGGCTGATGGAGGGGCCCTTTATCCAGGCTTTTCAAGACAAGGGTCGTTTTTCCGCTTTCATGCGCCGGATTCCGGTTGGAGTGATTTTAAACGAAAAGGCTCCTCTTTCAGGAGCCGCACAATTTGCTTTTTTAAAACAATGACAATCCCTTCTGAACTGATCAAAATATCAGACACCGTCTGGGAGCTCCCGGTAACCTATAAGCCGGGAATGCGGGTTCCCGCACGGATTTTTGCCACCGAAAAACTTCTCAGGGAGATGGACGACGGCGTTTTTGAGCAGGTGGCGAACGTCGCGTTTCTTCCGGGGATTGTCAAATACGCCTACTGTATGCCCGACGGTCATTGGGGATACGGTTTTCCGATCGGCGGAGTCGCCGCGATGGACCCGCAAACAGGGGTGATTTCCCCGGGCGGGATCGGTTTCGATATTAACTGCGGAATGCGGCTGGTCGTCACGAACCTGACCTATGACGAAGTGAAGCCCCGGTTGCATCAGCTGGTTGACGCCATGTTTAACCGGATTCCCTCCGGAGTGGGAAGCGCCGGATTTATCAGGCTTTCCCCTGAGGATTTTAAGAAAGTTCTGGTTGAAGGTTCCCGCTGGTGTTTGAAAAATGGATATGCCTGGAATGAGGATTTAGAGCGGACGGAAGAGGAAGGCGCTTTTCCCGGAGCGGATCCCTCGAAAATCAGCAAGAGGGCGATTGAACGGGGGCTAAACCAGGTGGGGACCCTTGGATCCGGGAATCATTACTGCGAGATCCAGGTGGTAAAGCCTGAGAATATTTTTGACGAAAAGCTGGCCCATGCGTTTGGATTGACCATTCCCAACCAGGTGGTCATCATGTTCCATTGCGGGAGCCGGGGTTTTGGCCATCAGGTAGCCACCGATTATCTCGAGCTCTTTCTGGGCGTCATGGAGAAAAAATACAACATCAAGGTCAACGACCGTGAACTTGCCTGCGCTCCTTTTCACTCTCCCGAAGGGCAGGATTATTTTGCCGCCATGAAATGCGCCGTTAATATGGCTTTTGCCAACCGGCAGGTGATCCTTCACCGCCTGAGAGAGGTTTTCTCAGGTTTTTTCCAGAAGTCTGCCGAAGCGCTTGGAATCCGGATGGTCTATGATGTGGCCCACAATACAGCCAAACTGGAAAAGCATATCGTTGACGGAAAATCGAGAGAGCTTCTGGTCCACCGGAAAGGGTCGACGAGGGCTTTAGGCCCGGGGATGGCAGATCTTCCCCTCTGTTACCGGGAGACGGGTCAGCCGGTTATCATCGGGGGGAGCATGGAGACCGGTTCCTATCTTCTGGCAGGCCTGAAAACCGGCGCCGGCGCTTTTTATACGACTGCGCATGGAAGCGGCCGGACCATGAGCCGGCACAAGGCTAAAAAAATGTATCGGGGAGAGTCCCTTCAAAAGGGGATGGAAGCCCGGGGGATCTATGTCAAAAGCACATCCTGGGGAGGCCTGGCCGAAGAAGCGGGAGCGGCATACAAAAACATCGATGATGTGGTTGCCGCGACCGAACAGGCGGGATTAAGTAAACGGGTGGTCCGCCTGGTTCCGATAGGGAATATAAAAGGATAAACCTGAGATGCCTTACCGGTTTCGCGAAGACATCGCCGGCGGAGATGTCGCTTTTGAAGCAACCGGAAGAACGGTTGAAGAATTATTTATATCCGCCGCCGATGCGGCCATGAACGTCATGGTCGAAAAGCTCGAAACCATTCGCCCCGATCAGAAAATTGAATTTGAGGTGGCGCATTCCGAACTCGATATGCTCCTTTTCAGGTTTCTCAATGAATTGATTTTTTTAAAAGATTCCAGACAGCTTCTGGTCCGGGTTGAAAAGGTTTCTCTTGAAAAAAGAGAAAATATTTTTATTCTGAAAGCCAGAGGGTATGGCCAGGCGGCGGACCCTCTGAAGCACCCTTTAAACGTGGATGTCAAGGCGGTGACGCTCCACCGTTTGAGTGTAAAGGAAATAGCCGGGGAGGGATGGACCGCCACAGCCGTTCTGGACGTCTAAAATATGTTAAAGGAAATAGACAAGCTTTTTTCTCGGCCATGGGGTTATCCATGAAAAAACCGTATGATTTGACCATCATCGGGTGGATTTTTTTATCCAATGTCCTGATGGACAGTTATTTAATTTTTGCCAACCCTCATTACGCTTTAAAAATATTTGGAACCAGTTTTACCGGTATCGGGGGCTGGATCGCCAAGATTCAGTCGCCCATTCTCCACGGATTCATCGGAATCGGTTTTTTAAAACAAAAACGGTGGTCTTATCTCCTTTACATGGCATACGCCGCCTTTGGGTTGATCAACGCTTTTGCCAACCTTTATCTCCTGGGTTACGGCAGAATACGAATTATTTTTATTATTTCCCTTATGGTCATTACCCTTTATATTTATTTTCGCAAAAAAGCGTTTAATGGCTAGAAATGAAAGGAGATTCTTCCTGATGAACTGGTTTTTAAAACATCCCAAAGTGTTTGGAACAATCCTGTTCTTGATAAGTTTTATGATCGCTTATTCTATTCTCTGGTTTCTTTCAAAATAAGAACCTCATTTGCAGATTTAACTCAAGTGTCGGCGCCAGCGTGCCGATGCGCTGTGATCCACTCGAGTTTGACGGCGCGGCGCCGCCGCTTCAGCCAGATTTCCATCTTTGTCGCTTCGCTCCGAGTGGCGAACGGTTGAGAGGCCAACATCCTCACCGGGCAGTTAAGCCTCGTAAACATGGCCCCCTTCCCGCTGGCATGTTTCGCAAACCGTTTGGGAATGTTATTGGTGATGCCGGTGTAAATCACCCCGTTGGCACATTCCAGCATATAGACAAACCAGGGGTTACTCAGAATTAAACCGGTCATAAGCATTCCATTAGAATCAAAAATTATCAGCCGCCGCCGTTTTTCATGATACCGGATCAACGGGCAACTGTCCAAAAAAATTTCAAAACATGAACAGTAAACCATCCTGAATTTACAGTGCCTGAATATTCAAGCTCATGATTTGCGGATTTTATCATTTCGGCTATACTTTATTTTGTTCATATTATCTTTGATGAAAGCATTTGAATTCAATGATTAAATTAAAAGAAGGGGTTCACCACTTCAAGATTTAGAGGTTTTGATTTCATTTTTTCCCGCCGCCATAAAACCTTCTATCTCATTGTAGACGGATAATCAGGGTTTGAACTTGAAGGTTCCTTTCATGTATAATAGGTTCCCTTAAAGAGCGTTTCCTGCGAAATAAAATGTTAAAAGGGGAGGAACCTGAAATCAGATGGAAAATTCAAATCAAAACCTGATCGAAGAAGAGATTAAAAAAGAAATTTCTCAGCATAAGGTCCTTGTCTACGGAAAAGGGACCAAAGGGATGCCCCGGTGCGGCTTTACCCTGGAAACCGTTCAATTTTTCAGCAGATATGGGCATCCCTTTGAAGTGATTGATGTCTTGAATAATCCCCCGAAAAGAGAACTCCTTTCCAAAATCACCAACTGGCCGACGCTTCCCAAGGTGTTTATCGACGGAGAGTTTTACGGGGACACCGACATATTGGATGAGATGGAGCGGAAAGGGGAGGTGAAGCCTCTCCTCGATAAGATTTTCGGAAAATAAAATTGACGAAAGAGAGCGGGAACATGACCAGAGCGAATCAGAATAGCAGGGTTCTTCTCGAAGGAGCCAACCGCGCCCCTTCGCGGGCAATGTTAAAATCGGTCGGATTTACAGGGAAAGACCTCGAACGTCCCATCATCGGCATTGCCAATACCTGGACGGAGATCGGCCCCTGTAACTATCACCTCCGGAGGCTTGCGGAAAAGGTGAAAGAGGGAGTCCGGGCCGCAGGGGGGACCCCTATGGAATTTAACACCGTGACCATTTCGGATGGCATCACGATGGGAACGGAGGGGATGAAAACCTCTCTGATCAGCCGTGAAGTGATTGCCGATTCTATCGAGCTGGTGGCAAGGGGAAATATGTTTGATGGCCTTGTTACCCTTTCAGGCTGTGATAAAACAATTCCCGGAACGGTCATGGCGATGATCCGGATGAATATCCCATCATTAATGCTTTACGGCGGATCGATTATGCCGGGACAGTATCATGATAAGGATATTACAATTCAGGATGTGTTTGAAGCAGTAGGGGCGTTTGGAAAAGGAAAAATCAGCGAAAAAGAGTTGGACGAGATTGAAAATTCCGCCTGTCCCGGCGCCGGAGCCTGCGGAGGCCAGTTCACGGCAAATACCATGGCTACGGCCATAGAGATCATGGGCCTTTCGCCTGCCGGAAGCAACGGTGTTCCTGCCATGGACCCGAAAAAGGACGAAGAGGCGTTTAAAGCGGGGGAGATGGTCATGGCGATGGTAAAAAGCGGACTTCGTCCCGCTCAGATTGTGACCCGCCGTTCTATTGAAAATGCGATTCTGGCGATTGCCACCACAGGCGGTTCGACCAACGGAGTCCTTCATCTGCTCGCCATCGCAAAGGAAGCGGGGATTCCCTTGAAAATTGACGATTTTGAAGAGATTAGTTCGCGCACGCCGATGCTGGTCGACCTGAAACCGGGGGGCCATTTCGTGGCAACCGACCTTTATGAGGCGGGGGGAATCCCTCTGGTCGGACAAAGGCTTCTGGAAGGGGGATTTCTCCACGCAGATGAAATGACCGTCACCGGAAGAACGATCGGCGAGGAGGTCCGTCAGGTCCGGGAGACGCCGGGGCAAAAAGTCGTTCACCCTCTTTCTAACCCGATTAAAAAAAGCGGGGGGTTGGTGATCTTAAAAGGGAATCTTGCCCCCGAAGGGTCGGTGGTGAAACTGGCCGGCCATGAAAGAATGTATCATCGCGGTACCGTCCGGGTGTTTGACCGGGAAGAAGACGCTTTTCAGGCTGTTCAAAAAGGGGTGATCCAATCGGGGGATGTGGTTGCGATCCGGTACGAAGGTCCTGTCGGCGGACCCGGAATGAGGGAGATGCTTGGAGTGACCAGCGCCCTTGTCGGCGCCGGAATGGGGGATTCGGTTGCCCTGTTGACCGACGGGCGATTTTCCGGAGCCACCCGCGGTCTGATGGTCGGGCATGTTGCCCCGGAAGCCGCGCGCGGCGGACCGATTGCCGCCTTGAGGGACGGGGATATCGTGGTTTTTGATATAGCCAAACGTGAATTAAACGTAGAACTGTCCGAAGAAGAAATGGCAAAACGGCTAAAGAGCTGGCAGTCTCCTGCTCCCCGCTACAAACAGGGGGTTATGGCGAAATATGCCAGACTGGTTTCGTCAGCGGCTACCGGAGCCACCACCGGATAGATTAAAAAGAGAGCGGGTTTTCAACACTCAGGGGGTTCCCTCCCTGGGTTTGAAAGCTCGCTTTTTTAGTTTCAAGAGCTTCCCAACGGTTGACTCTCTCAAGAAGGTCTGACTCAATTCTTTTGAATTCTGTCCCCAGCTGGTTGACGGCCTCGCGATCCAGAAAGACGGGATTCCCCATCGCTTTTTCGATCTCGGTTTTTCTTTCCTCCAGGGTTCCGATTTCTTTTTCCAGCGTTTCCAGTTCCCGTTCTTCTTTGAAACTTAATTTTTTCTGTCCCTTTTTAGGAGAAGAGGGTGACATAGCAGTCTCTTCCTGTTTTGGGGTGTTTTTCCCCGAGAGGGTTTTTCCTCTTTTCCAGTTTAAGTAGTCCCGGTAATTCCCCTGAATATAATGGGTGGTCCCGTCCTGTTCGAAACTCAGTATGCCGGTGGCGACCTTATCCAGAAAATAGCGGTCATGGGTAACCATCAGGACACAGCCGGCAAATTGAATGAGCGCTTCATCTAAAAGCTGAAGGCTCGGAATATCAAGGTCGTTTGTCGGTTCGTCCAAAAGGAGAAAGTTCGCATTTTCCAGCATCAATTTCGCCAGGCTCAACCGGGCTTTTTCCCCTCCGGACAGGGTGCGGATGATTTTTTTTTGCTCTGAATGGGAAAAGAGAAAAGATTCCAGATACGAGGACTTTAAGCGGGTTTCTTCGCCAATTTTAAGCCAGAGTCCTTCTCCGAGCGCTTCTTCCACCCGCTGGTTCGGGTCAAGGCTCTCCCGATGCTGATCAAAATAGGCGATTTTTGTTTTGTTGCCCAGAACGATGCTCCCCGATGAGGGGAACTCCTCTTTGAGGATGATCTTGAGGAGGGTTGTTTTTCCCGAACCGTTCCGGCCGATAATCCCGATCCGGTCTCCCTTTTTCATGGAAAAGAGAAGGTTTTTAAAAAGAGATCTTGACCCAAAAGATTTACTCAGATATTGCAGTTCAAGAATAATATCGCCGAGACGGGATTCTGTTTTAAAGTCAAACTGAAGGGAAAGGGACGAAGGGCCTTTCACCTGGCTCTGAAGCGTTCCATACCGCTCGATCCGTGATTTGGATTTGGTGCCGCGCGCCCGGGCGCCTCTCGTTATCCAGGCCGTTTCATTCCGCAGAAGCGTGATGAGCCTGCTCTGGGACTTGTTCTCATGATTGAGGAGGTCTGCTTTCCTCACCAGATATTCAGTATAGTTCCCGGGAAAGGGGTAGAGTTTTCCCCTGTCGATTTCAATGATCCGGCTGACCACCCGGTCGAGAAAATACCGGTCGTGGGTAATCAGCATGACCGCTCCGTGATACCCGATCAGAAAATCCTCCAGCCATTGCACGGTATCCGCATCGAGATGGTTGGTCGGTTCATCCAGCAGGAGGAGAGAAGGAGACTCTAAAACGAGCTTGGCAATGGCGACCCTTTTCTTCATCCCTCCGGATAAGTTCCCCATTAATTCATCGAGACCCGTTTCGTTTCTATCTGAACCCTTGATCGAAAGATGGCTCAGAACCTCTTCCAGTTTGTGATCGAGATTCCATCCTCCCTGCTCGGAGATTTGATGGGAGAGCTTCGAGTGTTCATCGAGGAGGGCTTTTTTATTTTTATCCGCGGCATCATGAAGAAGATGGCTGATTTCTTCAAAGCGTTCGAGAGCGGGGCGGAGTTTGTGAAAGGCGGTGAGCAGTTCTTCTTTGATCGTATGGACGGGGTTGATAACGGGGTCCTGAGGCAAATAGCCTATGGTGGATCCCCGCTTTATCGAGATGACCCCCCCATCCGAGCTTTCCAGAGAGGCGATAATTCTGAAAAGAGTTGATTTTCCGCTGCCGTTAAGACCGATAAACCCGACCTTTTCATCCTCTCCGATGGTAAAGGCGGCCTGATCGAGAACTGGTTTTATTGCATATTTTTTGCTAAGCTGTTGAACATCGAGAATATTCATAGGGTCATCATTCCTGTCGTTTGTGATAAAGTCTTAATTTAAGATAAATATAAAAATAGCCAAGTTCCGTTGCTTTGGCCTCACTCCATTTAGCCAGATCAGACAGAAATTGAAAAAAATAAAAACACCCTTAATCATACTTTCAATTGACAAATCAACGATTTTTGATATTCTCTAAAAGAATCAGGTTCATTTTATGAGTGCGATAAAGAGCTGTTAGTTTCTCATCAAATAAGGGAGAAGCATCTAACATTGTATGATATTCACCCTAGCAAATTCCTTTCGATTTTATTCTATCAATGTATTTCTAATTCCCCCCCGAAATTAAAATATAAGCTATTGTTTATTATTATTTATAGAGAGGTAGAAAGATAAATGGTTAAATCAGATCGCCGAGAAACTCATCGTGTAAAACATTTATTAGAGGTATTCATACAGCTTAGAGATCCCGAAACAAAAAAACCAATAATATACAAAGGGGAGGCTTTTGATATTAGCAATAAAGGCATGGCAGTGTCTACATCCGATGTTCTCCCTCTCCAAACCTCCCCCCTTGAGGGGGAGGGAGAGGGGTCTCACAAATTAATACGTTTGTATTAGTTTAAATAAAATTCCTAGTTATATTTTCTTAATCCCAGAGGGAGGTGCATGATGTTATCTGAAAACACAATATTTTATGAAAGAAGAAAGCAGACTTTACCTATTAATTTGAAAGAGAGAAGGATGGCCGAGCAACGGCAAAATGAAACAGCAATCTCTAACGAAAGAAGGCGCCTTGCGGAGCAAATCCGCAATTATGAGCGGGAGCAGTTCAAAATCCCCGTTTGCTTGCGGCTAGATAAGAAAGAAATTTTTGGCTATACCCACGACATTAGTCCTAACGGTCTTCTAGTATTTTGCGATGTTAATTTAAACGCTGGTACGGCTCTGTCGCTTAGATTTAACTTTGCACAGGCCTGCAATATCAAAATTGCAGCAGTTGTTATCTCTTCTCGAGAAAATGCAATAAGACTTAAGTTTTCTGAAATTAAGGATAAGGATTGGGAACAAAAAATATTAAGCTTTGCAATTCAGGAATTCAAGCAGAGTTCTATAATACAAAAACAATCTTTATTGAATATTCTATTTTCTAAAGAACCTCTGACCGAAAAGGATATAAATCTTCTCGATCAGTCATCTCGAATTCATGAGAAACCTAGCATGGGGAACTATAAAGCTATTGAAGACACTGGTGAATTAAGAGATGTGAATTTATTGACTCAAAATGAGAGTTTTCATGATTCCATTAAGAGAACAAACGAAACTTTACATAAATGGGCAGAGAGACATACCTACGCTAGAGTCGTTGATTCTGGGTGTGGTCCAAGAATTACCTTAAAGGGCAAGAAGTTAATTATGCTTTCTTCTAATGATCATTTAGGTCTTGCTTCAGATCCTAGGGTGAAAGAAGCGGCAATTAAGGCGATTGAGAAATATGGAACAGGAGCGGGAAGTCCCAATGTTTTAGGAGGAACTTTTGATCTTCATAAAAGGTTAGAAGAACGGCTGGCAAAGTTTAAATCAATGGAAGATGCAATTCTATTTAGTACGGGTTTTATGGCGAATGTAGGAGCAATATCGACTCTTTTTAGAGAAGATTTTGTTCTTCTAAATGATGCAAAGAATCACATAAGTCTCTTTGAAGGATGTAGAGCCTCGAAATCGCGAGTAAGAGTTTATAGACACAATGATATGGAACACCTTGAAAAGCTGTTAAATGTGTATGCAATTTATAAAAAAATTATTATAACGGATAGTGTGTTCAGTATGGATGGAGATCTTGCGAATCTGAGTGAAATTTGCAAATTAGCTAAAAGATATAATGCGGTTCTTTTAGTTGATGATGTATTTGGTTCTGGCGTTCTAGGTGTAAATGGAAAGGGAAGTCTTAGCCATTTTCAGATCGAAGGACAAGTAGATATTGTGACAGACTCCTTTGGAAAGGCGCTTGCGAGTATTGGAGGATATGTGGCAGGTAGCAAGGAAACAATAAATTATTTAAGATACTTTTCTATGATGTCGCTTTTTACAACAAGTCTTACCCCTGTAATTTGCGCTACCGTGCTCGCTGCTTTAGATGTTCTAGAATCTGATAAGGAGTTAATTCCAAAGCTTTGGTTCAATATAAAATATCTTCGAAGTGGGCTTTTAAAAATGGGTTTTAATCTAGGGACAAGTACGACACAAATCATTCCAGTCATAATTGGAGACGAGGCACTTGCGCATCAAGTTGCTGGGGCCATGCAGGAGAGGGGTGTTTTCGTTGGAGCAATTGGCAGACCCGCTGTTAAACGAGGAGAAGCTAGACTTCGACTTGCTCCTATTGCAACAAATTCAATTGAAGATCTTGATATTGCTTTAACTGTATTTAAAGATATAGGTGAGAGATTCAATCTTACAAATTAATTAAGAGGATCTTTTCTTGATCAAAATATTCTTATTTACAAACACTCTTTTAAGTTTAGTGCTAGGGCTTTTCGTTTTTCTGAAAGATCACAAAAATAGGGTAAATAGACTTTATCTTTTTTCCACCATTATATTCGCCTTATGGAGTTTTAGCTTTGGAATGATGCTGAAAAGTTCTCGAGAAATTGATGCATTATTTTGGGGGAAGGCACTCTTTTTACCTGCAATTTATATATCTGTTGTGCATTGCCAAGCAACCTTGGCTTTCGTTGGCAGAGAAAAGCTAAATAAAACCTTTCTTAAGACAGCTTACATATTTGCATCATTGCTTGTCCCTTTTGATATTTTTGGGAATCTTTTTCTCAAAGGTGTTAGACCGATCCTGGACTTCAATTACTATACTGAAGCAGGATACCTCATGTTTCCCTTTTCCTTATTCTTCTTCAGCATGGTTATATTTACTCTTTACCAGCTTAAGATAGCATTTCAGGCTTCTTCAAATACTTCAAAACCGATGATTTTATATGTGGCATTGTCATGGTTAATTACTTATACAGGTGGCTCTACCACCTTTATTCCAACTTTTGGTATTAAATTCTATCCATATGGTGTTTTTATCGTACCTCTTTACTTTTTCATAACAGGCTATGCCATCATTAGATATAAATTCATGGACATATCGACAGTAATTCATAAAACATTAATGTGGGTAGGAATCTCATCCCTCATCTTATTTCCGATTGCCGGAATATTTTATATCGGTCATCTTTGGATTAGCCGTTTAACACCTGTTCAGCTTTCTCTGTATGTATGGGCGGTAACAGTTTTATTAATACCTTATGTTAAATTTATTCAGCCTCGAATAGATCACCTTTTTCAACGGCGCAAATATGATATGCAGAAGATTCTTCAAGGGATGGTAAAAGAACTTGCCGCATTAAAAAATCTGGACAGGTTAATAGAAAAAATTGCGGCGACCATCAAAGAAGCGCTTTATGTTTCTAAAATAACGTTAATTCTTTGGAGCGATAAAAACCAGAATTATAAAGTGGTTGGAACAGATGAGATTCTAAGCTTGAATGATCCCTGTCTGGCCTGTATGAAAGAACACGATAGTGTGATTGAGCGGGAGGAGGTTGAATTTAATCCTCAATTTGAAAACGTTCGTTCCCTGGCTCGATCCTATTTCCAGAAATTTAATGCGAAAGTCGCCATCCCTTTGATTCACGACGGAAACTTGATTGGTATCATTAATTTGGGAGAAAAGGATAACCTCAAGCCTTTTTCAAAAATGGATATTGACTTCCTTTCCAATTTAAGAACTGAGGCTTCTATTGCGCTAAGTAATTCTCTTCTTTATGACGATGTCAATAAAATGTCACAGGAATTAAAAACATGGGGTCAAGAGCTTGAAAATAAGGTAGAAGAACGTACCCGGGAATTAGCTGAAAGTAAAAAAGAACTGGAAGAGTCTTATGCCAAATTAAAAGAACTGGACCGGCTGAAGACCGAGTTTTTTGCCAATGTGAACCATGAGCTTCGAACGCCATTAACCCTTATTTTGCTTCCTCTTGAAATGATCTTAAATAATGAATATGGCGCTGTATCTCCTGAAATGAAAAAGAGTTTAACAGCCGTCCGGGCAAACGGACTCCGCCTGTTGAACCTGATCAACGGCCTTCTGGATCTGGCAAAAACCGATGCGGGCAAGATGGCGGTGTTTAAAAATAAATATGATCTGAACCTGATTGTCCAGGGGATTGTTTCTTCGCTCTCTTTAATGGCGGATAAACGCAATATCCGATTGACTTATTCGGCAGAATCCGAAATTCCTGAATTTTATTTTGACAGGGAAAAAATTGAACGGGTATTGATCAATCTGATTTCAAATGCGCTGAAATTTACCGGTTCCGAAGGATCTATCTGGATTTCCCTGGAGGTAAAAGGGGGGTTGATAGAAGCCAGAGTCCGGGATACCGGAATCGGAGTGCCGGCCTCTTATCTGGAAAAGATCTTTGAACGGTTTACTCAGGTAGACAGCTCTTCAAGCCGGAAATACCAGGGGTCCGGCCTCGGGCTGGCCCTTTGCAAAGAATTTGTTGAAATGCATCAGGGGAAAATCTGGGTAGAGAGCGAATTGGATAAAGGATCGGTTTTTATTTTCACTCTTCCTTTGGTGATGGAAATTGAAGATGTTGAAGACCATAAAGACCGGAGAGAAGTGGAGTTCGAAACAAATCTAAAGCGGAGGAGTGAAGATTTAACGAAATCCCTTTCTGTCAGCGCCCTTTATCAATCTTCGGACTGGATAAAACCGGAACAGGGAGAAGAAAAACCCGAAAGCGGAAAAAAGAAGCAGTATCAGATCCTGATTGCAGAAGATGATCTACAGATGCAAAACTTCATTTGTTCCATTCTTAGAAAAGAGTATTCCGTATTAATGGCAAAGAACGGGGTCGAGGGGGTTCAGTCGGCCAGAGCCTATATGCCGGATCTTATCATTTCGGATGTCATGATGCCTTTAAAAGATGGTTATCAGCTTTGCAGAGAAGTGAAAGCCGATAAAAGAACCGGCCATATTCCGGTCATTCTTCTGACGGCAAAATCAGAGGCCTCAAACAAAATTGAAGGTTTTGAACATGGCGCGGATGAATATTTAACCAAACCGTTTAATATGGAAGAATTAACCGCGAGGGTCAGGTCCCTCCTGAAGTTAAAGGAGCTTGAAAAGGAGAGCGCCCACTCCCAGAAAATGGCGGCCATGGCGGTGATGGTTGCAGGAGTGGTTCATGAGATCAATAATCCCGTGAGTTTTACCCGGACATCCTGGGAGATCATTTCTGAAGCTTTTGAACGGTTTAAGGCGATCGGGGATTCTTCAGAAATAACAAGCCACAGGGAGGAATTGACCGGTTTGATCAAAACGGCCGGACCGGCGCTTGAAATCGTTAAAAAAGGGATCGACCGGATTCAGGAGGTCGTTAACCGGCTTAAAGTTTTTGATGGCAGCCGGGCCCTTCACTTTGAAAGGCTTTCCCTGACCCGTTTAATTGAACGGTCCGTCGCCCGGCTCGAAGAGATGAATCCCTCTTTTCCAAAAGAGAGGATTACTTTTTTTAAAGATTATCATTTGAATAGAGAAATCGAAGGAATGCCTCTTTTATTAAGCCAGTTGTTTGAAGTGGTTCTTGATAACGCTGTAAGAGCAGTCGGAGAACGAGGTTTAATCTGGATCAAAACCTGGAACGATGGTGAAGATAGAGTCTGGGTTTCAATTAAGGATAATGGCCGGGGAATTAAAAAAGAAAAGCTGGAACATTTATTTGAACCGTTTTTTACCTTAAGGAATGTTGGGGAGGGGATGGGTTTGGGGCTTTTTCTGGCCTACCAGGTGATTCAGGCGCATCATGGTTCGATTACCGTCAAAAGCATAGAAAATGAAGGAACGGAAATGATTGTTTCGCTTCCGGCCACCCGGTCCAATCCTGGATTTATTCCGAAAGAACATCCTGTTCAACAGACTCGTTAACCCTATTTTATTTAGCTCTGGAGCCGAATGAAAGACCTGAATTACAGGAAGTACTCCATACTATACGTTGACGATGAAGAAGTCGGACTTGAAGTTTTTCAAAGGTATTTTGGAACAGAATTGACTGTTTTGACTGCCGGAAAGGGAGAAGAAGCCCTTGAGTTAATCGAGCATCATCCCGAAATCGCACTGGTTTTAACGGATCAAAGAATGCCGGGGATGACAGGCGTTGAACTTCTTCAAAAAGTCGCGGAAAAAAGGCCTGATATAGTCAGAATGCTGATGACTGCCTTTATCGATTTGAAAACCCTGATGGATGCGGTCAATTTCGGGCAGATTTATCAATGCGTCGAAAAGCCTTATGAACCGCTTCAACTAAAGCAATATCTCAGGAGTGGAATAGAGAGATACTTTTTGATTCAGGAAAGAGACCGGCTTTATTCCGAGAAAATCAAGACCATGCAAAAGATGGCGAGAACGAACCGGCTGGGGGCGATAGGGATTCTGGCGGCGGGGATGGCTCATGAAATTAATAACCCTCTTGTTGCGATTCAGACCTTTTTGGAAATGGCCCCCCAAAAGAAAACAGAGGAAGATCCCGATTTTTGGAAAAGGTTCCATCAGGTGGCCTGCAAGGATGTTGTTAGAATCCGGCAGATTATTTCAGAGTTGCTTTCCTATTCAAAAAACACGGGAGATTCTAAATTATCTCTCGCCGGAGCTGATTTGAACCTTCTGATCAAGGAGACCGTCTCGCTTCTGGAGAAAGAAGCGGCAAAGAAAAACCTTTCCATTCTGACCCATCTGTCCAGGGAGATTCCTCCTGTTATTCTGGATTCCGAGAAAATCAAACAGGTGGTGATTAATTTGATTTTAAATGCGATTCAGGCGACCGGGGAAGGAACGATTACGATCACAACGGAAAAGTTTAGCGACAGGCTGGTGCAGATTATGATCTCCGATACCGGCTGCGGCATCTCGGAAGAAAACCTTCAAAAATTGTTTAATCCCTTTTTTACGACCCGGCAGGAGGGAACCGGCCTGGGACTCATGGCCTGCCATCAATTCATTGATCAGCATCGCGGTTCGATCGACGTCAAATCCCTGTTGTCTAAAGGAACCACCTTTACCCTTCATCTCCCCCTGGATCCGTTAAAGCATGACAGGCGGCATCCAGAGCGGTAGCCTTTTACCTTTTAAAGATGTTATAATTTTAATAAATATTCTGACTGCCGCGTTACCCATGCGATTGTTTTGATCAGCCCTTATCTTATGCCAGAGCAGAACTCTATGTTAAGAGCAAGCGTCCATATCGAAGATATCCTGGAAAAGGTTTTGGAGTACAATCCCGCCGCAGAGGTCTCTTTAATTCGAAAGGCCTACGAAAAGTCGTTGCAGGCTCACGGAGATCAAATCCGTAAATCGGGTAACCCTTATGTGGAACATCCCCTTGAAGTGGCTCTTATTCTGACCCATCTGAGGCTTGATGTCCCGTCGATTGCAGCCGGTTTGCTTCACGATACGGTGGAAGACACCTCTTTGACCCAGGAAGAAGTTGTCCGCGAGTTTGGCGGAACCGTCGCCTATCTCGTCGAAGGGGTGACTAAAATAGGGAAAATAAAGTTTACCAGCGCCGAAGAGAAGCAGGCCGAAAACTTTAGAAAAATGCTTCTGTCGATGTCCAAAGACATTCGGGTTATTCTGATCAAACTTGCGGACCGGCTCCATAATATGAGGACGCTGGAATATCTCCCCGAAGACAAACAAAAGCGGATTGCAAGAGAAACCCTCGAAATCTACGCCCCGCTGGCCAACCGGCTCGGGATCGGCTGGATGAAAGCGGAGCTTGAAGACCTCTGTCTCCGCTACCTGAAGCATGAGGTTTATTTCGGCCTGGTCAAAAAAATAGCCAGGAAAAAAGAAGACCGTGAAGCCTATATCAAAGAAGTCGTCGACATCATCAATAAGAACCTTAAAGAAAATCATTTTACCGCAGACGTCACCGGACGCTCTAAACATATCTTCAGTATTTACCAGAAAATGGAAAAAAACGGCATCTCCTTTGAGGAAGTATTTGATCTTGCGGCGATCCGGATTATTACCGATACGAAATTCAATTGCTATGCCATTCTGGGGCTGATTCATTCTCTCTGGAAACCGGTTCCGGGGCGGTTTAAAGATTATATCGGCGTTCCGAAATCGAACCTCTACCAGTCCCTCCATACGACGGTCATCGGGCCGGGCGGGGAACGGGTTGAATTTCAGATTAGAACTGCCGAAATGCATCAAACCGCCGAGGAAGGTATCGCGGCGCACTGGAAATACAAGGAAAAAGGGAGTTTTGACGAGAAGAACGACGCTGTATTCGCCTGGTTGCGTCAACTGGTTGAATGGCAGAGGGACCTTTCAGACAACCGGCAGTTTATGAACTCGGTGAAAATGGATTTATTTGCCGAGGTGGTTTATGTTTTTTCTCCCAAAGGCGCCGTCAAGGAATTGGTCAAAGGGTCGACCCCCATCGACTTTGCTTATAGTATTCATACTGAAATCGGCGACCACTGTACCGGGGCAAAAGTAAATGGCAAGATCGTTCCGCTCCGGTATGAACTGAGAAACGGGGATATGGTGCAAATCCTCTCTTCCCCCACGCAGTACCCCAATAAAGATTGGTTGAAATGGGTCAAAACTCCCCGGGCAAAAACAAAAATTAAACATTGGATTTCCGTTGAAGAGAGAAAGAGAAGCCTTGAAATCGGAAAAAAACTTCTCGAAAAAGAGTTCAGAAGAAACCATCTCAATCCTTCCGCTCCTCTGAAGAGCGAGCATTTCCAAACGATTTTAAAGGAACTGGGCGTTTTATCTGTGGAAGAATTGTGGGTTTTATTGGGTTACGGCAAGATTTCCCCCCATCAGGTCATTCAAAAACTTCTCCCGCAAGAACCTTTAAAAGAGGGCGTAAAAGATAAACCGGCTAAAAAGCCGGGAATGGAAAAAGAGGGGGTCAAAGTCACGGGGATGCATGATATTCTGACTCATATTTCCAAGTGCTGCAATCCCGTTCCCGGAGACCCCATTATCGGATTCATCACGCGAGGGAGAGGCTTATCGATCCATTCCGTAGAATGCCCCAACATCGACGAGCTCGATTATGATAAAGAAAGAATCGTCGATGTCGATTGGGAAACCCGGACAGATTCAACCTATCCTGTGAAGATTTCCGTGGTGACGGTAGATAAACCAGGCATTCTGGCGAGCGTTTCTCAGGCGATTTCCTCATCGGAAGCCAATATCAGCCATGCTGAAATCACCACCTCGGCCGAGAATAAAAAAGCGACGCTTATCTTTATCATTGAAATAAAAGATCTCCAGCATTTAGAAAGGGTTTTTAAAAATATTGAGAAATTGGAGAGCGTTGTTCAGGTTAAAAGGGTTAGAGGGGGAAATTAAGCGCTCAAGCCGAAAAAAAAGAATGAATTTATTTTTTTTAAAAAGAAGGGGAGGCATCGTTGCCTGATATCTATTTTTTAAATGGTCAGTTTGTCAGTTTGGAAAATGCCAGAGTCTCCATCAATGACCGCGGGTTTCAGTTTGGAGACGGGATTTACGAAGTCATCCGAACATACCATGGCAGAATCTTCCATCTGGACGAGCATTTAAAACGGTTTGAAAAAAGCGCCCGGGAGATTGATCTTCCGCTTCCATTTTCACGGCCAGAGATGAAAAAGGCGATAGAAGAAGCCTGCCTCAAGTCGGGATATCCGATGGCAAAAATTTATGTCCAGATGACCCGGGGAGAAGCGGAGCGGTCCCATGCTTTTCCGGCCGGAATTAAACCGACCTTTATCATGACGGTTTTAAAGCTCTCTCCGTTTTCCCCCGCACTGAAAGCGTCGGGAATTGAAATGATCACGACCGAGGATTTACGCTGGGGCCGGTGCGATATTAAATCGCTCAATCTTCTCCCCAATGTCCTTGCTCAGCAAAAAGCGAAGAAGGCGGGCGTCTACGAAGCGCTCATGGTCCGCAACGGAAAAGTCACAGAAGGTTCGATCAGCAACTTTTTCATGGTAAAGAATGAGGCGGTGGCGACCCCGCCGTTGAGTGCCTTCATCCTGCCGGGGGTGACGAGAGATTTAGTTCTGGATATCGCCCGGTCGCTAAAGATGAAGGTCATTGAAGAAGATATTCCTGCCGAAGAGATTTACCGGGCCGATGAAGTCTTTTTAAGCGGGACGACGATTGAAATTGCCCCGGTGATAAAAATAGACGGTAAACCGATAAGCAACGGCCGTCCGGGCGCTATTACGCAGACCCTCATGAAAGAGTTCGAGGCCATTGCCCTTCGTGAATAGGACACGTCATTTTTTTTATTTTTGAGGTAGCCATTCAAAATTGAAACTTTTTTTGATGTTTATGGTAAAATAAACCTAATTGAAGAATAAAAGGAGAATCTGATGAACATTGCAAAATCAAGATTAGAAAGCCTTTTTAAAGAACTTCCTGATGTCGTGGATACAGAAGAAGTAATGTATCGGCTTTACCTTCTTGAAAAAATAGAGGCAGGCGAAACAGATATTAAGGAGGGGAAAATCCTTTCTCATACCAATGCAATGAAAAGGTTATCAGAGAAATGGCAGAGCTGATATGGAGCGAGGAAGCCGTTGCGGATTTGGAGAGTATATATGATTTCATTGCCAGAGACTCACCTTTGTATGCCCGGCATCAAGTAGAAAGTATTTATAAATCTGCAGAACGTTTGAGTCAGTTCCCTGAATCTGGTCGGCCCCTTCCAGAATTTCCAAATCTTCCACATAAAGAAATTATTGTTGATAGTTATCGTGTAATTTATCGTATTGATTCACAAAGTGACGAAGTTAAGGTGATCGGAGTTGTCCATGGGAAACGTCTACTGAAAGCAAGTACGTTGGTATAATATTGAACACTGGATAGTTATTCGGATAAAAATGCACCAATAATTAAATTTCCACTTACAGCACAAAAACATCTCCCATTACAACTAGAATGCTGGTCTGAATAGAACCCCCCCGTAACCCCCTCCGCCTCTGCCGCCTTTTCGGTTTAATCCACTTTCCGGGAATAAATTTCCCAATTTTCATCGAATCCGTCACGGGCGCTATTACGCAGACCCTCATGAAAGAGTTCGAGGCCATGACCCTTTGTGACCAAGAACAGAGATAGGAATTGCACAGAGGGTTCCATGAGGGGTCCGAGTACACAGCCCCATCATATTGAATATGAAGAGGGAGGCCAAGTGCCATCCCAAACTTTACTATGTCAATAAAATGGACCCTTTCTTTTATTTCATTTTTTCTTGACATTCGGGAATGACGAATTGAATTATTGCAAGAACCCCTGATATCTTAAATAGTTTAATCACAGAATGACGTGACCTTGACCCTTCGTGAATAGGGCTTGCAATTCAAAAATCTGTATGGTATAAGTAAACGATTTCATAGGAGTTTTCGATGAAAGTGGGCTTGTTTTTCGCCCACTTTTTTTGTTTAACGTCTGTTTTTAATTCAGAGGTTTTGATTAAATTTTGTTGATTGCGACGATGGAGGATCAGCTTTCCCGGATAAAAGAGACGATTGTTTCTATCTTAAATTCGCTTGATCTGGAGCTGTATGACCTTGAATATGCGGGGAACGCCCGGATGGGAGTTTTAAGAGTGTTTATTGATAAACCGGGAGGAGTGACACTGGAGGATTGTACAAAGGCGAGCCGGAATATCGGCCCCGCCCTGGATGTCTACAACTTTATCGACCACGCTTATACGCTGGAAGTCTCCTCTCCCGGAATTGACCGTCCGTTAAAGAAAATTAAAGATTTTCAAAAGGTTGAAGGCCAGCGGATTCGGGTAAAAACCGTCCATTTGGTTGAAGGCCAGAAAGTTTTTACCGGACAGTTGATTTCGGTCGCCGAAAATGGGACTATAGATCTCTTAATAACGGATCAAAAAAAGAAAAAGAATATTGAGATTTTATTTGAAAATATAGCATCGGCCAATCTCGAAGCCGCCGGATAAGAACTTTATAATATATCATCGGCATGTAAGACGATGAGGTCATCGAAAAACCCTGGCCGTTGATAAGGGACCAGAAAAAGGGGAAAATTATAATGAATCGCGAGCTACTATCTGTCATTCAGCAAATTGAAAGAGATAAAGGAATACCCGGCGAAAAAATCGTTAAAGCCGTGGAGGCCGCTATTTTATCAGCTGCCAGGAAAAAACATGGTTCCGCGGAAAACATCCAGGTCAAACTTGATCCTGAAACAGGTGAAATCGAAATCATCTCATTGAAAAAAATCGTTGAGGTCGTCACAAACCCTAAAGCCGAGATTTCTCTTGAAGAAGCTGTCAAAGTTGACGAGGCGGCTGAATATGGGGATGAAATCGGGCTTTTACTTGAAATGGAAGAGTTTGGAAGGATTGCCGCCCAAACGGCCAAACAGGTCATTTTCCAAAAAGTCAGAGAAGCGGAATGGGAAGCGGTTCAAAAAGAATACGGCAGCCGGATCGGTGAAATTGTCACCGGCACGATTTTAGGCCAGGAACGGCGTAATTTTATTGTTGAAGTCGGAAAAACAGAAGCCTTGTTGCCCGGTCAGGGACAAATTCCCCGGGAAACTTTTCATCGGGGAGACAGGATCCGGGCCTATCTGCTCGAGGTGAAAAGCTCGTCGAAGGGGCCGCAGGTTATTTTATCGAGAAGCGCTCCAGAATTTGTGGCAAGGTTGTTCGAGATCGAAGTCCCTGAAATTAATGAAGGGATTGTCCAGATCAAAGCGGTTGTCAGAGAAGCGGGAGACCGGACCAAGATTGCCGTTGTTTCAAAAGAGTCGTCGGTAGACCCCGTCGGAGCCTGCGTCGGCGTCAAAGGGAGCCGTGTGCAGTCTGTCGTCCGAGAGCTCAGGGGGGAGAAAATCGATATTATTACCTGGACGGAAGACCCCCGGACATTTATCGGAGAAGCGCTGAGCCCTGCCATGGTGGAAAAAGTCGGAATTAACGAAAAAGAAAGGTCTGCCATCGTGGTGGTTGCGGACAGCCAGCTTTCTCTGGCCATCGGCAAGAAGGGGCAGAATGTCAGGCTGGCCTCCAAACTGACCGATTGGAAGATCGATATTATCAATGAAAGCGAATACGAGAAGGAGCGTTCGAAAGAGCGTGAAAAAGAGGTTTCTCTCGCATTTGCGCAGGAGCAAAAAGCTCAGGAGATGAAAGAGCAGGAATCTCTTTCTCAGAATATTCTCCCGAAAGTATCAGATCTTCCGGGAGTGGGGGAAAAACTCGAAGAAGCCTTGAGAGAACATGGATTTGATTCGCTTGAAAAAATTGCGGAAGCGACTGAGGCTCAGTTGAGCGATATTCCTCTGATCGGGGAAAAAACCGCCAGGAAGCTGATCGAATCAGCGATGGGTCTTTTAAAGATCAAAGATTAAACAGGGATCATTTGCAGGATAAGCCGTTTTATGGTGATGGTTATTAGACGGGATTTTTGGAAAAATAAAAGATGAGAGTGTTTGAACTGGCAAAAAAGTTAGGAATCGGAAGCAAAGACCTTGTGACGGTCATTCAGGACCTGGGGATTAAAGTAACCAATCATATGAGCGCCATCGACGAGGCCGATATCAGTGTGATTACCCATAAAGTTTCCGGTAAAGGGGCCGCTAAAAAAGAAACTTCAAAGAAGGCGGAACCCGCTCCTAAAACAGTGAAAGAAAAGTCAAAAGGGGCCCCGGCAAAAAAGATAATAGAAGAAGAGAAGCCGGTCGAAAAGAAACCGAGAATGCTCTTAAAGAAAAAGCCGAAGGTCGAAGAGCCTGCTGTTTTGGAGCTACCTCCTTCCCCGCGGGTTGAAGAAGTTTTACCCTCCCCTGATTTGACCGCCGTGAGATCTCAAAAAGCGGAAACGCTTCCTCTGTCAGAAACTGCCATCCAGGAGATGGAGCCTCCTTCTTTGCCGGTTCAGGCCTCTGGTCCGGGAACTGCTCCCTCGACGCTCCCTTCGCCTGCTCCTGAAAAATTGGATGAAAAGGCGAAAAAGAAAGCAGAAGAAGAACTGGCTCTCCAAAAAGAGTCCCTGGCAAAAATCAAGGAAAAATATAAAAAGGTTAAAAAAGCAAAACGGGACAAAGAGGGGACCCTTGCCGAAGTCGTTTCAGATACCAGAGAGTGGCAGGATTTCAAGCCGATTCATAAGAGGGACGACCGGAAGAGTCCGAGGAAAGCGTTTCAGCCCGCGCCGGTATTGGATATCACCAAACCCCGCAAAAAAGTCATCAAGCTCACCGAAGGGACCACTGTGAAAGAGTTTGCTGAATTAACAGGAATCAAAGGAGGGGTGCTCATTTCAAGGCTGATGGAGATGGGATTTACGGCCAATATCAATCAGATGATTAATCTGGACGCCGCATCGCTGATCGCCGAAGGGTTTGGAATTAAGATTGAAGTCGTCCTGGATAAGACAGAAGATGAACTGATGGAGTCAGGGGGCGGTCAGGGGGAGAACCTGCAGCCCCGTCCGCCGGTCGTTACCATTATGGGGCATGTCGACCATGGGAAAACCTCCCTGCTTGATGCCATCCGGGAAACGAAAGTGATCGACACGGAAGCCGGCGGGATTACCCAGCATATCGGCGCCTATCTTGTGAATGTGGGCGATAAGAAAATCTGTTTCCTCGATACTCCGGGACACGAAGCCTTTACGGCGATGAGAGCCCGGGGGGCGAAAGTCACCGATCTTGTCGTTCTGGTGGTGGCGGCGGATGACGGCGTCATGCCCCAAACGATCGAGGCGATCAACCATGCCAAAGCGGCGGGGGTCCCGATTATCGTGGCCATCAATAAAATTGACAAGCCTGAAGCAAACCCCGACAGGATTAAACAAAGCCTTACGGAATATGAATTGATCCCCGAAGCCTGGGGAGGCCAGACCATATTCGTGGAGGTCTCCGCCAAGAAAAAAACCGGGTTAGACACCCTGCTTGAGATGATCCTCCTCCAGGCTGAAGTTCTTGAATTGAAGGCCGATCCCGATAAGCTGGGAAAAGGGAGGATTATTGAGGCCAAGCTCGACAAGGGGAGAGGCCCTGTCGCAACCGTGCTGATTTCAGAAGGTAAAATCCAGATCGGCGACTATTTTGTCACCGGCATCTATTCCGGAAAAATCCGGGCGTTAATCAATGACCTGGGCCAGAGCGTCAAGGAATCGGGTCCTTCCTGTCCGGTGGAGGTGATCGGCCTCGACGGGGTTCCGCTTGCCGGAGATTCGTTTGTCATCGTTAAAGAAGAAAAAGTCGCCAGGGATATTGCTTCTTCCAGAGCGCTGAAACAGCGGGTCATTGAAATGTCGAAGTCTAAAAAAGTGACACTCGACGATCTCTTCGCCCAGATTAAAGAGGGCGACGTCAAAGAACTCAAGCTGGTGATCAAGGGAGACGTTCAAGGCTCGGTAGAGGCCTTAAGGGAATCGCTGCATAAACTATCCACGCCGGCGGTCAAGGTGGTGGTCATTCATAGCGGAGTCGGGGGGATTACCGAAAGCGATGTCCTGCTCGCCTCTGCCAGTAACGCCATCATTATCGGTTTTAACGTGACGGCGGAGACCAAAGGGAATCAGCTCGCCGAACGGGAAAAAGTCGATATCCGTTTTTATAACATTATTTATAACGCCGTTGCCGATGTGAAGGCGGCGATGGAAGGCCTGCTCGAACCGACGCTGAAGGAAAAGTCGATGGGAAAAGCGGAAGTCAGGCAGACCTTCTCCGTTCCGAAGATGGGAGTCATTGGCGGGTGTTATGTGATCGAGGGGATGATTGGCCGTTCCGCCGCCGGCGTCCGTTTAATTCGGGACAACGTGGTGGTCTACGAAGGAAAACTTGGTTCATTAAGAAGATTTAAAGATGATGTCAAAGAGGTGCAGACGGGATATGAATGCGGCATCGGGATCGAAAATTATAACGATCTCAAGGTCGGCGATATCATCGAGGCCTATATGATAGAAAAAATCGCCGGCAAACTGGCCTGATTCCTCTGATGGTCATCGGAATTTTAAGCCTCAGGATCCATATTCCCGGAAGCCTTTCTTTAAAAGATAAAAGACAGGTGATCAAAAGTATGATGGAAAGGACCCGGAACAAGTTTAATGTCGCTGTCGCCGAGATCGATGATCAGGATTTATGGCAAAAAGCCGTTATCGGGGTGGTCTGCATCGCGAATGAAAAGAAATTTATCAACCAGATGCTGGATAAAGTTTTAAACTTTGTCAGAAGTTTT
>JACQBY010000027.1 GCA_016201875.1 Nitrospirota bacterium | reverse complement strand
CACGCAGGCGCCCGAGCCGATGCAGAGGTCTGGATTAATGACGGGATGCAGCGAGGGGGGTTCCGTGAGCCCTTCCGCTTTTGTTGCCTCGAGCCGTTGAAGGTTTCTCTCGTCGGTCTTCCTCCTCAAGTAGATTTGGACGGTCCAGATCCCGGTGATTAAAACGACGACAATCAAAAAATAGACGGACATTTCCTATATTCCTCTTAAATGAAGCCTGCATAAAATCAGAACTTTCCATAGGCCATATATTAATATAATATCCCCTTGGATTGCCCGAAAGTAGAAAAAAAACAGGTCAATGGTTAAATATCACAACTTAACAATAAGCCACATTGGAATTCTCTTTTGACAGATAGTCGATTACAACCCAGAATATTTTACCACACATTTTTAGAAAGCTGCTTCCTGTAATTGAGCATTGTTTCATGAAAAAAGGGGTCAAAAAGGGGTCAAATCTTTTGTTATTTGTCAAGGAGATTTTTGTTTTACAAGGTAAGAATTAGGAGGGCTCAGAAAGGAAAAAACCGCTTAAAAGATCTTGGGTATAAGTCTTAGACCACGCAAAAGATTGTTAAGTCACAAATGATCATGCGCCTAATAAAAAGGGGTTAACCAATTTGGTTAACCCCTTTAAAATTGCGGGGATAGGATTTGAACCTATGACCTTCGGGTTATGCTTACCACTACAGCTTTCGCTGCCTGGATATCCAGTTTGTGGTCTGGACTTTCTCTTCACCCATGGCTTCCTAGCCATTAGGGTGCCTGCCGTCAAGTCTCTACACCTTTTCCCCGAGTTTGACAGGAGTTCGCATTCGGGTTTCCCCGCATGCAGCCCACTGCAAAATTAATTCCCAAGCGTCACGATATTTTGCGGAATCAGGTTTCCGTTGACGCCGGTCGGCTTCGACCATGTGAATTTCACTGCCGTAACCGATGAACACCTCTACTGGAAATACATAGAACAGGTCTAAATCGCCCATGAAAACCAGGGCAAAGTCAAAATCTGCGGCAGTGTAAGTATCTCGAATCATTACACGCCGATTCGTTTTAGTTCGACGGTTGTCTACAACATAATTACCGCGAGCCTGATTAAACCAAGCAGACTTGACTTGAATCTTGACAAGAGTTCCTTCGACATCGAAGACTAGATCATAAGGCAATCTGTCTCCAACAGGTTTGAGAACTCCCCAGCCAAGCTTCAACGCTTGAAGAATGGCTGCTTGTTCAGCTATATCTCCTTTGAGCTTTGTGCCCATAATTAATTTTGCGAGATAATTGAGCCCGACGAGCTACCGAGCTGCTCCACCCCGCAAACGCATCGTAACAAAACCCTATGGCCATGTCAATCGACAACTTCGTCATTCCGGAAGTTGTCGATCTGTTTTGTCTGATTTCTCCTTTTATTTATTGAACAGGTCTCTTTTATCCTGATAAAATGAATTTGTTATGTCAGCGATAGAGATCATTAAATTTCCCGACCCGATTTTAAGAGAAAAATCCCGTCCTGTGACCGATGTTGACGGGTTGTTGCAGGGGATCATCGACCAGATGGTTGAGACTCTTTACGAAGTTCCGGGGCTTGGCGTGGCCGCTCCGCAGGTCGGAAAATCGCTCTCCCTATTTGTTTATGACATGACCCTTAAAGAGGGGGAGAAACAAAAGCTGACTGTTTTGATGAATCCGGAGATTGTTTCCCGCGAGGGTGAAGAGATCGCGGAAGAAGGATGTCTTTCGATTCCTGATTACTGGGAAAAGGTTAAACGCTCTTCCAGAATCCTTGTGAAGGGGATCGACCGCCATGGCAAAGAGATCCGGATTGAGGCCGAAGGCCTCCATGCCCGCCTGATCCAGCATGAAATTGACCATTTAAACGGTGTCTTGATGCTCGATCATCTCAGTTCTTTAAAGAGGAATATTCTTTTACGAAAAATTAAAAAAGCAAAAAAAACGGGCTAAAAAAATATGAAGATTATTTTCATGGGCACGCCCGCCTTTGCAGTTTCTACTCTGACAGCCCTTGTCGATTCAGAGGAGGAGGTTATCGGGGTGGTGACCCAGCCCGACCGCCCCAAAGGGCGCAAACAGATTTTAACCCCCTCGCCGGTTAAAGTTGCGGCGGAAAAACTTCATTTACCGGTCTATCAGCCTCTTACGGTAAAAGACCCTCTTTTTATTCAGACCGTTAGAGACCTTGTTCCCGACCTGGCGGTTGTCGTGGCGTTTGGCCAAATCCTTCCGAAGGCTCTTTTGGATATTCCCAAATATGGATGTTTTAACATTCACGCCTCTCTGCTCCCGGCCTACCGGGGTGCGGGGCCGATTCAGTGGGCGATCATCGAGGGAGAAACCGTGACAGGGGTCACCGTGATGCAGATGGACCCCGGCATGGATACCGGACCGATGTTGTATGCCGCGTCCCTTTCTATCGACCCGGAGGATACGGCCGTTTCATTATCTCAAAAACTGGCTGATTTAGGAGCAAAGGCCATCATCGAAGCTGTGAAAAGATTGAAAAAAGGGGAGCTGACGCCGGTGGTTCAGGATTCGACAAAGGCAACGAACGCCCCTTTGCTGAAAAAGGAGGATGGCCTTGTCCGGTGGGAGGAGTCTGCCGATCGGATAGAAAGAAAATCCAGGGCCTTGACTTTATGGCCTGGAATGTTTACCTACCGTGAAGGAGCCCTTTTAAAAATGATCAGGGTGGAAGTGGTTAAAGAGCCGGTTAAAGGGATTCCGGGCGAGGTGATGACCGCCGAAAATGGCAAAATCACCGTGGCAACTGGAAAAGGGGGGGTTCACCTTTTAGAGGTTCAGCCTGAAAATGGCAAAATCATGACCGCCGCTCAATATCTGGCCGGTTACCCTTTAAAACGGGGAGAGAGGCTGGGTCCAAAATAAAAGGTCGCCATAGTCTTTTAAAGATCAACTATGTTATAATGAATCGTTTTCTTAAGATTAAAAATTAAGAAATTAAAATAGAAAAACTGAAGAGGAATGAGAAATGAATAATTTGAAAACCACATTTTTACTGGTCCTGTTAACCCTTCTCCTTATTTTTGCCGGAAACCTGATTGGCGGAAGAGGGGGAGCCATGATCGCTTTTGTGATAGCGATGGGAATGAATTTCATCTCCTACTGGTTTAGCGATAAGATCGTTCTGGCCATGTATCGAGCCAAAGAGGTGACCGAGAATGAGGCGCCCGCCCTTTATACGGCGGTACGGATGCTGGTGACGAGAGCCAATCTCCCGATGCCGAAGGTCTATATCATGGAGAATCCGACGCCGAATGCGTTTGCCACCGGGCGTAATCCGGAGCATGCCGCGGTTGCGGTGACCACCGGTATTTTAGATATTTTGAGCAAAGATGAGTTGGCGGGTGTTTTGGCCCATGAGCTGGCCCATGTTCAGCATCGCGATATCTTAATCAGCACCATCGCCGCCGCGATTGCCGGCGCGATCAGCATGCTGGCCAACATGGCTCAATGGAGCATGATGTTTGGCGGCCGTGATGACCGGGATGGGAGAGGAAATATCGTGGCTTCACTGGCGCTTATTATTCTTGCTCCGATTGCGGCAATGCTTGTTCAAATGGCTGTTTCGCGCTCAAGGGAGTTTGAGGCCGACAAAGGGGGAGCGATCATTTCGGGGAGCCCGCTCTCTCTGGCCAATGCGCTCCGGAAGCTCGACCGGGGGGTTCATCAGATCCCGATGGATGCGAACCCGGCGACAGCCCATATGTTTATCGTGAGTCCTTTGACCGGAAACGCGTTTTTTAAACTCTTTTCAACGCATCCTCCGATTGAAGAGCGGATTGCCCGTCTCGAACAGATGGCGCTCAACCCCTACTAACACCGGTTTTCGATATTCCCGGAGAGAGTCCCGGAGGGTTGAGGATAAAAGGCAAATCCCTGCCGGGAAATTTTTGGACAATGAATGACCAATAAATCCGATCCCCGCCTCTCCGCCCTTCTGATACTCAACGAGGTGGAGGAAAAAGAAATTTTCCTCGATCCTTTGATGGACCGGGAATATGAGGCCCTCTCTCACCTGAACAGAGGACTTTTAAAAGAGCTGGTCTATGGGACCCTTCGATGGAGGGGGTATATCGACTGGATCATTGACCGCCATGCCGACCGGAAGGTGGTCAAAATGGGGGAGTGGGTCAGAAACAGCCTCCGCCTGGGAGCCTATCAGCTCCTCTTTCTCGACAAGATTCCCCCCTTTGCCGCCATTTATGAGAGCGTTGAATTAGTTAAGGAAAAAGACTCCCTTCCCGCTTCCGGTTTCGTCAACGGCATCCTCCGGGCGATCCTTCGCGATAAAGAAGCCAATAAGATTCCCGACCTTAAAGATGATTCCCCCCGGAATATCGCCATTAAATATTCATATCCCGAATGGCTGGTGAAACGGTGGGTGGCCCGGTCTAAAATCGAATCCGCCCGGCAATGGTTTAAAAGGAATATCGGAACCCCTCCTTTTACAATCCGGGTGAACCGTGTTTTAATGGACAGGGACCGCCTTTCCAATATTTTATTTGACGAGGGGATCAGCAACGAAAAGACCTTCTACTCTCCGGCCGGACTCATCCTTGAGAAACCGGGAGATATTACCCGGCTTCATTCGTACCAGAAAGGGCTGTTTTACATTCAGGATGAAGCCTCCCAGCTGATTCCATTTCTTTTGTCGCCCCGTCCCGGCGATCTGATTTTAGATGCCTGCGCCGCTCCGGGAGGGAAGGCGACCCAGCTGGCCGAATTGATCGGAGACCGGGGAGAGGTGCTGGCGATAGACCAGAGCCCCGACCGGATTAACATCCTTCAGCGGAACCTGAAACGGCTCGGCCTTACCGCCGTTAAGCCGAGACAGCTTGATTTAACCCGCGACATCGAAGAGTTTCAACAGACGCGGTTCAATAAAATTCTTCTCGATGCCCCCTGTTCGGGGACCGGGGTTTTAAGACGCCATCCCGAAGGAAAATGGCAAAAAAGAGAAAACAACCTCCCCTCCTACGCCAAGACGCAATACCAGCTCCTTGAAGTGGTTTCAAAGGGCTTGAAACCTGGCGGAATCATGGTATATAGTACCTGCTCGACCGAACCGGAAGAAAACGAAAAAGTCATCGAAAAGTTTTTAAAGGCGAACCCCGCCTTTAAGATTGAAAGCCCGCGGGCTGCTCTTCCTGAATCGTGCCATCGTTTTATTGGAAAGGATCATTTTTTAAGAACTTATTTGGAACCGAATAATATGGATGGTTTTTTCGCGGTCAGAATGGCTAAAAAGGGATGAAAAAGATCGCTCCTTCCATCTTATCCGCCGATTTTTGCCATTTAGGCGATGAAATTAAAAGGGTAGAGGCCGCCGGCGCTGATTTTATTCATGTCGATGTGATGGACGGCCATTTTGTCCCAAATTTAACCATAGGCCCGCCGGTGATAGAGTTTATCCGAAAAGCCACCACCCTTCCGCTCGACGTCCATTTAATGATTGAAAACCCCGAGCGGTATATCGACGAATTTGTTTCCGCCGGGAGCGATATTTTAACGGTCCATGTCGAGACCTGCCCCCATCTCCACCGGACGATCCAGCAGATTAAAGAGAAGGGGATCAAGGCGGGGGTTACCCTGAATCCGTCAACCCCCCTATCGTCGGTCGAAGAGGTGATCGGCGATGCCGATCTTCTTTTGATCATGTCGGTCAATCCCGGGTTCGGCGGCCAGAAATTTATTCCGTCGATGATCGATAAGATCAAAAGAGCCCGGAAACTGATCGATTCTAAAGGGTTTAAGGCCATGCTCGAAGTCGACGGCGGGCTTAAAACCGATAATGTGAAAGAGATTTCCAATGCCGGGTGCGATGTTTTTGTGGCCGGCTCGGCTATTTTTAAAAGCAAAGATTATGCCGAAACTATTTCGGCCATGCGCAAACTGATCTGAGGTCCGGCGTGAATCTTTCTGAAATTATCGAGGCGCTTCATCCTCTTGAAAAAAAAGTTCTCCTCTGGACAAAAGGGGAGCCCCGGTCTGTGGAGTCGCTTTATCAGGCCAATGTCATCGATTCCTCTCAGATCGAGATGGTCCTCGGGTGGCTCCATACCAAACAGATTTGCGAAGTTCTGGAAACCGGGAGGGAACGGTATGTCTCTCTCACCCCTCCCGGCGAGCAATACGCCAAAAACGGCCTTCCCGAAATCCGGATTTTTAACCGGATCGACAAATCCCCCACCACGATCAAAGAGATTCAGACAAGCTCCGAGTTCGAGCCTGACGAAAAAAGCTCCGCCATCGGCGCCCTGAAAGAGGCGGGGGCGGTCCAGATCGGCCCGGGGGGGATCCTTCAGGTCAAAAACAGGGAAGTCCTTACCCAGTTTACGAAAATCGAGAGCCTGTTAAAAAAACTTTCCGACCATAAAGGGCGTCTCCATTTTCAGGAGCTGACCGAGGTTGAAACGCTGATAGCGGAGCAATACTCCCATAAACGGGGAAAGTCCAAAGGACTCGTCAGAGTCGACGAAGAAATAAAACGGAATCTGGTCCCTGTTCCCGTTCCCGGACGGCTGGTTATTGAGGAATTGATCAAGTCGGCCCATCAAAAGGAGGCCGCCGGCGCTCCAGAGGGGGCAAAAGAATTTTCCCTGCTGACGCCGGATATGCTAAAAGACGGGAGCTGGAGAACCCAGACCCCCAGAAAATATAATATCCATCTTCGTCCTTCCCGGATTACCGTAGGAAAAAAACATCCCTATAAACAATTTCTCGACCTGTTGAAGTCCAAACTGGTCGGGCTTGGTTTTATGGAAATGCGGGGAGAGCTGATTGAAACGGAGTTCTGGAACAACGACTCCCTCTTTATGCCCCAGTTTCATCCGGCGAGAGATATTCACGATGTTTATTTTGTAAAAGACCCCCCTTATGCCGGAGAAATTCCACAGCCTTATCTGAAACAGGTCTCCGAAGTCCATCAAAACGGGTGGAAGACCGGCTCAAGAGGGTGGCGGTATACCTTTGATGAAGAGCGGGCAAAACGGCTGATTTTAAGAAGCCAGGGAACAGCTGTTTCGGCGCGGAAGCTGGCCGGCAACCCGGAGATTCCGGGGAAATATTTTTCGATTGCCCGCTGTTTCCGGTATGATCAGGTCGATGCGACCCATGCCAGTGACTTTTTTCAGATCGAGGGGATCGTCCTTGGAGAAAAAATTAATTTTAAAACCCTTCTGGGGCTTCTTCATCTCTTTGCCCGCGAAGTCGCCAGGGCGACCGAGGTTAAATTTTTACCCGCCTATTTCCCCTTTACCGAACCGTCGGTCGAGGTTCATGTCAAACATCCTCAACTCGGGTGGATGGAGCTTGGCGGGGCCGGTCTGTTCAGGCCCGAAGTGACCCTTCCTCTGGGCGTCGAGGTTCCGGTGATTGCGTGGGGGCTGGGCCTCGACCGGATGGCGATGATGGCGCTCGATATCAAGGATATCCGCGATCTTTTTTCCGCCGATCTGGAGCTGATCCGGTCAAAGAAAATAGCAGGATAATATGCCGACGATTCTGATTAAAAAAAAGGACCTTGAAACCCTGATCGAGAAAAAAATAACGATCGAGGAGATGGAGTCTTACCTCCCCTGGGTGAAAGGGGAATTCAAAGGGTTTGACCCGAAGAGCGACGAATTAAAGATCGAACTGAACGATTCCAACCGGCCTGACCTCTGGTGCATCGAAGGGATCGCCCGGCAGATCAGGCTTAAAACAAAAACCATCCGTCCGAAATACCCTTTTTACCGCCATACCCCAAAAAATAAGCCGTTAAAAATTATCGTCGAAAAAGGGGTTGAGCCGGTCCGTCCTTATATTGCGGCCTGCCGGGTTTCAGACTTTGTGATGACCGAAGAGGCGCTGGCCCAATTTATTCAAACGCAGGAAAAGCTGGCCGATGTTTTTGGTCAGAAACGGAAACTCCTCTCTATCGGAATTTACCATCTGGAGCCGGTCGAATTTCCCCTCTATTATAAAACGGTTAACCCGGAGAAGGTCCGGTTTTTTCCCCTCGGGTTTGAAAAAGAGATGACGCTCAAAGAAATTTTAGAAGAGCATCCCAAAGGAAAGGCCTTCCGGAACGTCTTTAAGAACGAGGATGCGGTACCCCTCTTTGTCGACCAAAAAGGGACCGTCCTGTCGTTCCCTCCGATCATCAACAGCCGGGAGGTGGGAGAAGTCAAACCGGGAGACCAAAACCTCCTGGTCGAAGTGACCGGAACCGATCTGAGGCTGGTGAGCCTGGTCTTGAATATTCTCGCCACCAATTTATATGATCGGGGAGCGGCGATTTTGCCGGTGACTGTTTCCTACCCTTTTAA
>JACQBY010000196.1 GCA_016201875.1 Nitrospirota bacterium | reverse complement strand
CGCGGGGCTTGGGGGCAATGAGTGTATTTTACGAAGGCCCCTGAAGGATAAAGCGAAGCAACTGGCTTTGCCAGTGCGTAGCGCGGGGCTTGGGGGCAATGAGTGTATTTTACGAAGGCCCCCAACTATGATAGGCCAGTAGCTCAATTGGCAGAGCATCGGTCTCCAAAACCGGAGGTTGGGGGTTCGATTCCCTCCTGGCCTGCTGAGATAAACAGGAAGTAAAAAGGTTTTATCTTTCTTTAGGAGTATGAACGATACGATGAAAAAATTTTTCCAGAAGCTTGTTGATTTTTTTAAAGAGGTACAGGGTGAATTAAAAAAGATTTCTTACCCATCAAAAAACGAGACCATCGGCTCCACAACCGTCGTTATTATTTTTGTGATTATTGTCGGTTTTTTCCTTGCCTCCGTGGATTCGGTTCTTATGCGAATTGTTCGATTGGTCATTCATTGAGGGAGTAGCGGCGCAAATGGGTAAAAATTGGTACGTCATTCATACATATTCAGGATTTGAAGGAAAAGTAAAAACAAGTCTGGAAGAAAAAATTCAAACCGCTCTTCTGACCGAACAGTTTGGAAAGATTATGATTCCCACAGAAGAAGTTGTGGAAATCAAAGAGGGGAAAAAGAGAGTTTCGAACAAAAAATTTTTCCCCGGTTATGTTTTAATCGAAATGGAACTGAACGATGAGACCTGGCAGCTGGTCAAGAGCGTTCCAAAGGTCACGGGGTTTGTAGGCGGGGGAGAGAAGCCTGTTCCCCTATCTTCGTCGGAGGTTGAGACTCTGCAGGTTCAGATGGACACCGGAACGGCCCAGCCGAGGAGTAAAGTACAGTTTCAAAAAGGGGAGAATGTCCGGATCATCGACGGCCCATTTATGGGATTTAACGGAGCCATTGAAGAGGTTCATACAGAGCAGAGCAAATTAAAAGTATTTGTCTCCATCTTTGGAAGGCCGACGCCGGTTGAATTAGGATTTTTGCAGGTCGAGAAAATATAAAAGGACAGATTTTAGTGAAGGAGTTAAACAGAAATGGCTAAAGAGGCAATTGCGTTTGTTAAGTTGCAGATTCCGGCGGGCAAGGCCAATCCGGCCCCTCCGGTCGGTCCGGCGCTCGGGCAGCATGGTGTCAATATTATGGAGTTTTGCAAAACGTTTAACGCCAAAACTCAAGCACAGGGCGATACCGTGGTCCCGGTGGTGATAACGGTTTATTCAGACCGCACCTTTAGTTTCATCATGAAAACCCCTCCCGCGGCGGAATTGTTGAAAAAAGCGGCCGGGGTCATTAAAGGAGCCGCAGTTCCCAACAAAGATAAAGTGGGAAAAGTCAGCGCCGCCCAGGTTGAAGAAATCGCAAAGGTAAAAATGCCCGATCTGAACGCCATTGATCTTCGCGGGGCGATACAGATTATCAGGGGGACGGCACGGAGTATGGGAATCCAGGTGATAGATTAGTTTAAGAATTCTTTAGGAGTGATCGATGGGTAAAAAATTCAAAGCAGCGTTGACAAAAGTAGAAAATAAGTTTTACGAAGTGAAAGAAGCCGTTGAATTGGTCAAGCAGATTGCTTTTGCCAAATTTGATGAAAGCATCGACCTGGCGATCAAGCTGGGCGTTGATCCCAAGCATTCCGATCAGATGGTGAGGGGATCGGTGGTCCTTCCCCATGGAACGGGCAAAAAGGTCAAGATTCTTGTTTTTGCAAAAGGAGAAAAAGAGAGAGAGGCAACCGAAGCCGGCGCGGATTACGTCGGGGCGGAGGATATGGCCGAGAAAATTTCAAAAGGCTGGACCGATTTTGACAGCGTCGTTGCGACACCCGATATGATGGGGACTGTGGGAAAATTAGGGAGAGTCCTGGGACCCAGGGGTCTTATGCCCAATCCTAAAACAGGGACTGTGACGTTTGACGTGGCCAGAGCGATCGGCGACATCAGAAAAGGAAAAGTGGAGTTTAAAGTGGAAAAAGCCGGGATTCTCCACGTGCCGGTCGGTAAAAAATCATTTACTCCTGATCAATTGCACGAAAACAGCATGGCGGTATTAGAATCGGTCATTAAAGCAAAACCTTCGACCAGCAAAGGGACTTATCTGCAGTCGGTTACCATTTCTTCGACCATGAGTCCCGGAGTTGCGGTGAATACCGGGAGTATTACCAAAACCGTTAGTTAAAAAATCAGTTGAAAGCTCAAAGCTGAAAGCTCTGAGCTCGAAAATGTGTCTAAGACAGTAGGTCGATATCAATCGTTAAGAATGTTTCAATCATAGGGGCTTGCGTCGCCCCCTTATTGAAAGATTGCCTGCCGAGACGAAAAAATGAAACGAAGAGTCTTCTCGTTTTTTCTTTCTCGGGGTGAAACGATTTGAGAGTCATTGCGAGAAAGGAGGATGGTCAGTGAATAAAACAGAAAAGAGTTCCGAGATTAAAGAAATAACGGACCGGTTTAACCGGGCCAAAGCGGTTATTTTGTCGGAGTACGCGGGATTGCCGGTCGAAGACCTGAGGCAGCTCCGTGTTGACGTTCGCAAGGCCAGGGGTGAATTTAAAGTGATGAAAAACACGCTGGTACAGAAGGCGATTGAAGGCTCTTCTTATCAGCCGATCCACTCCTATTTTATCGGCCCGATAGGCGTTGTTTTTGGGTATGATGACCCCGTTGGTTCCGTGAAGGCGGCAAAAGAGTTTTCGGAAAAAAAGAAAACCTTTAAGCTGAAGGGCGGAATGATGGAAGGACGGCTCCTTGATCTCAAAGGAATTTATGCCGTTGCGGCTCTGCCCGCGCGTCCGGTGATGATCGGCCAGCTGCTTTCCCGCATGCAATCGCCCCTCTACGGGCTGGTCGGCACGTTAAATGGAATTGTCAGCAAATTTGTTTACGCGCTTAACGCCGTCAAGGAACAAAAGGAATCGTCCGGGAGTTAAGGCGGAATATCTTTTAAAAATTAAACGATTTAAAGAATGAATCATAAGGAGAAAAGTAAAATGACAAATGAAGAAATATTATCCGCTGTTGAAAAGATGCCCGTTCTTCAACTGGCAGAATTGATTAAAATGCTTGAAGAAAAATTTGGCGTCAGCGCCGCCGCTCCCGTTGCGGTTGCCCATGCTGGCGGAGGAGCCGCTGCAGGAGCTGCTGCCCCGGCAGAAGAAAAGACCGCCTTTGATGTTATTTTGGCCAGCGCCGGAGATAAGAAGATCCAGGTGATTAAAGTGGTGAGAGAACTTACCAGCCTCGGACTGAAAGAAGCCAAAGATCTGGTTGAAGCGGCGCCAAAACCGGTTAAAACAGGCGTGGCAAAAGAAGAAGCTGAAAACATGAAAAAGAAATTGGAAGAGTCCGGAGCCAGGGTCGAGATTAAATAAGTCCCTCGTCCCGCATCCAGGGCTATTTAAGTTATTGAAAATCCCGGCTGTTGAAAAGGGGCCAGACGCCACAGAGATTCCCCGCGAGCGGTTCCGCCGCCATCGAATGGTTTCTGGAGCAAACGGCCCCTGATCGGCCAGGCCGGGTTAGACATGAGGATGATAAATGTTGAATCAGGCAGAAAACTTAAGGACCCGGAAAGATTTTGCAAAAATCGGAGCAAAAATTGAGATTCCAAACTTAATCGAGATTCAGAAGCGTTCTTATGAGCGTTTCTTGCAGATGGATGTGCCGCCGGAACAAAGAGAAGATATCGGACTGCAGTCCGCCTTTACGTCTGTTTTTCCGATTGCCGATTACAACGATACGGCGGTTGTTGAGTTTCTGGACTACTCGATCGGCGTTCCAAAGTACGATGTCCTGGAGTGTCTTGAACGAGGGATGACTTTTGCCGCCCCTTTGAAAATCCGGGTGCGCCTGATGGTCTGGGAAAAAGACGAGAAGACCAATGCCAAAAAAGTAAAGGATATCCGGGAGCAGGAGGTTTATATCGGCGAACTTCCTTTAATGACGGACAACGGGACATTTATTGTCAATGGCACCGAGCGGGTGGTGGTGAGCCAGCTTCAGCGTTCTCCCGGCCCTTCGTTTACGCATGATAAAGGGAAAACCCATGCCAGCGGGAAAGTCCTCTATTCCGCCAGAATTATCCCCTACCGGGGGTCATGGCTTGATTTTGAATTTGACGCAAAAGATATCCTTTATGTCCGGATCGACCGGAGACGGAAACTGGCCGCGACGATTCTTTTGAAAGCTTTCGGTTATACGGTTGAAGATCTTTTAAAAAATTATTACCCCATTGAAGAAATCGTCGTCCGGAACGGCAAATTTTTCAGAGTGATTGACCCGGAAATCCATTCGGGAATTTTGAAAGCCCCCAATGATCTGGTCGATAAAAAGACGAAAGAGGTTATAGCGAAATCAGGGACCAAGCTGAACCGACTGAATATCAAAAAGCTCAAGACTTCCGGATTTAAAGAACTTCCGCTCCCCGATGAGGAGTTGCTCGGAAGGGTTATTTTAAATGATCTGATTGATATAAAGACCGGAGAGATTATTCTTGAGCGGAACCAGGAAATCGGCCAGCCGATTATTGAAAAGATCCTCGCCTGCGGACTGGATTCGTTCCAGCTTCTTTTTATCGACAACATTCAAATTCTTCCCGTTATCCGCGATACCCTGGCTATTGAAAAGGTGGGATCTCAGGCGGAAGCGATGGTCGAAATCTATAAAAGAATCCGCCCGGGGGAGACCCCCAGCGTCGATTCTGCCAAACTCCTGTTTGACAACCTTTTCTTTAATAACAAGCGGTATGATCTTTCTCCTGTCGGGCGGCTCAAGATCAATAAAAAACTCGGGTTAAATCTACCCCTTGAACAGCGCACGCTTACCCGGGATGATGTGGTTGAAGTCGTCCGCTACCTGATCAATTTGAAAACAGGCAAGGGAGAGATTGATGATATCGACAACCTGGGAAACAGAAGGGTCCGTTCGGTCGGGGAACTGCTGGAAAACCAGTTTAGAGTGGGACTGGTCCGGATGGAAAGAACCATTAAAGAGCGGATGAACCTTCTCGATCTCGAAACGGTACTCCCCCATGATGTGATTAATTCCAAACCTGTTATTGCCGTAATCAAAGAGTTTTTCGGATCAAGCCAGCTTTCCCAGTTTATGGACCAGACCAATCCCCTCGCGGAAATTACCCATAAACGGAGGCTTTCTGCTCTCGGTCCCGGAGGGCTTACCCGCGAAAGAGCCGGTTTTGAAGTTCGCGACGTTCATCCCAGCCATTATGGCCGGATTTGCCCGATCGAGACCCCTGAAGGACCGAATATCGGGCTGATCACTTCGATGGCGACTTACGCAAGGGTCAACGAATTCGGGTTTATTGAATCCCCCTACCGTAAAGTAGCGGAAGGCAAAGTGAGCGATGAGGTGATCTATATCTCCGCGATTGATGAAGATAAGTATCTTATCGCTCAGGCCAATACGAAAATAGACTCAAAGGGCAAAATTGTCGCCGATATGGTCTCTGCGCGGCATGGGGGGGATTTTGTTCTGGTTACCCCCGAAAAAATAGATTTTATGGATGTTTCTCCGAAACAGATTGTCAGCGTAGCAACCGCTCTGGTCCCATTTCTTGAAAATGACGATGCCAACCGGGCCCTTATGGGGTCCAACATGCAGCGCCAGGCGGTCCCTCTTCTTCAAACGGAAGCTCCTTTTGTAGGAACAGGGATGGAAACGATTGTGGCGAGAGATTCGGGTTATGTCATTCTGGCAAAACGGGCCGGCGTGGTTGAAAGCGTGGATGCCACCCGGATTGTTGTTCGCGCCGAACTGACCCGCAAACAGAAAGAACAATCTGTCAAGGAGCCCGATGTGGCGCTTGATGTCTATAACCTGATTAAATTCCAGCGGTCAAACCAGAATACCTGTATTACCCAAAAACCGATTATTGAGGCCGGTAAAAAGGTAAAAAAAGGGGAAGTATTAGCCGATGGACCGTCGATCGATCAAGGTGAACTGGCATTGGGAAGGAATATCGTCGTCGCTTTTATGCCTTGGGGCGGCTATAACTTTGAAGACGCCATCCTGATCAGCGAAAACCTGGTCAAGGAAGATCGTTTCACCTCGATTCACATTGAGGAGTTTGAAATTGAATCCCGTGACACCAAACTGGGGAAAGAAGACATTACCCGGGACATTCCTAATGTGAGCGAAGAGGCATTAAAAAACCTTGATGAGTCCGGGATTATCCGGATAGGCGCCGAAGTGAAACCGGGCGATATCCTCGTTGGAAAAGTGACTCCAAAGGGTGAAACCCAGTTGACGCCTGAAGAAAAACTCCTTCGGGCCATCTTTGGCGAAAAAGCCGGGGATTTTAAAGACGCCTCCCTCTATGTTCCTCCCGGGATTGAAGGGATTGTGGTCGATGTCAAAATCTTTTCCAGAAGAGGAATTGACAAGGATGAACGGGCGAAGAGCATTGAAATCGACGATATTCAACGCATTCAGAGAGACCATCAGGACGAGCTCCGTTTATTAGAGGAAGAAAAAAACAAGAAAATCCGGAAAATCCTTCTTGATAAGACCGTTGCCAATGAAATAATGGACCGGGAAACAGGGGAGACGCTTCTTCCGAAAAAGAAAAAGATCGACCAGCAAATCCTTGATAAAATCTCGGACAGCGATCTGAAAGATATTGCCCTTGTCGAAACGGATGAAGCTGAAAAAATTTCGGAAATCGAACGGTATGCCAAAGACCAGATGGAAATGCTCCAGACGATCTACGACGAAAAAGTCGGGCGTCTTAAAAAAGGAGATGAACTTCCTCCCGGAGTCATCAAGCTGGTTAAAGTCTATATCGCGATGAAAAGAAAGTTGCAGGTGGGGGATAAAATGGCCGGACGCCATGGAAACAAGGGCGTGGTTTCCAGGGTCCTCCCGGTTGAAGATATGCCTTATATGCCTGATGGAAGTCCGGTTGAGATCGTTTTGAACCCGCTTGGCGTCCCTTCCCGTATGAACGTGGGGCAGATTTTGGAGACGCATCTGGGCTGGGCCGCAAAAGCTCTGGGGATTTTTGTCGCCAGTCCGGTCTTTGATGGAGCGACCGAAAAAGAAATCAAAGACCTTTTGAAGTCAGCTAATCTCCCTTCTTCCGGCCAGATAACGCTTTATGATGGAAGAAGCGGCGAAGCTTTTAAAAGACCGGTGACCGTAGGGGTGATGTACATGCTTAAACTGCATCATCTGGTTGACGACAAGATTCATTCCCGTTCCATCGGACCCTATTCTCTGGTCACGCAGCAGCCCCTGGGCGGAAAAGCTCAATTCGGGGGCCAGAGGCTGGGAGAAATGGAAGT
>JACQBY010000185.1 GCA_016201875.1 Nitrospirota bacterium | reverse complement strand
TGAAATCCCGGCGTTCCTTTTTCAATCAGAAACCCGCGGATCACCTCCTGGTCGTCTCTGGCCCAGATCAGGGCCAGATCGGCAATCGATCCGTTGGTAATCCACATTTTTGTCCCATTCAGGATAAACGTTGAATGGTCGCGTCTGGCACGGGTCACCAGCCCCTCCGGGTTTGACCCGAAATCGGGCTCCGTCAATCCAAAACAGCCGATCGCTTTTCCCTGAGCCATTTTGGGGAGCCAGCGCTCTTTTTGCGCTTCGGATCCATATTCCGCGATCGGCCACATCACCAGATTGGATTGAACCGAAACAAAACTTCGGAGCCCGCTGTCTCCCCGCTCCAGCTCCTGGCTGATCAAGCCCGAAGCGACGCTGTTTAACCCTGCGCCTCCATACCGGGGATCCAGGGAGGCTCCCAGAAGGTTCAGACTCCCCATCTGAGGGATAAGATGAAGAGGGAAAGTTCCGGCCTCAAAGTGGCGCGCCATCTCCGGGATGACCTCTTTTGAAACCCATACCCGGATCTCGTTCCGGATCATCCGCTCTTCTTCGGTTAGCTCGTCATCAAGACTTAAAAAATCAACCCCTCGAAAAGTCATGATCCCCCCATTGTGGATGGTTTATTTATTGTAGAATATCGATTTTCAATACACGATTCAAGGGAACTTGTCGCCGAATTGGTAGAAACCGGACATTTCTCATTTGGCCGGACAGGCTGGACAGGCCCTTCCGGCGATCAGGACTTGACACCGGTTAAATCGGCGGTCTATGATAAACTTTGATGAGAAAATGCCCTCGAATAAACGATTATGATGATCAAGAGAAAATCTTTCTGGAGAAAAAATGGGAAATTCAATCACTGAAGAAATGGTTATGAAATCCTTGAAAAAGGTGATCGAGCCTGAGCTTTTTAAAGATATCGTCACGTTGAACATGGTCAAAGATGTCAGGGTTGCCGGAAAAGATATTTCTCTGACCATTGTTTTGACGACTCCCGCCTGTCCCTTGAAAAGCGAAATTCAAAACCGGGTCGATCAGGCGGTTAAAGGGGACCACCCCGAGATCGATAAAATAAGCATTAACTGGACATCGAATGTCACCGCCGGAAAGGCCGGAGGGAAAGAAGATCTGATCCCCACGATTAAAAATACCATCGCCGTAAGCAGCGGAAAAGGAGGGGTCGGAAAATCAACCGTCACCGTCAATTTAGCCGTGGCGCTGGCCCGATCAGGCGCCCGGGTCGGATTGCTCGATGCCGACGTTTATGGCCCCAACATCCCGATGATGATGGGGGTTTCAAAACCTCCCGTATCTGCGGGGGCCAAACTCGAGCCCGCTGAAAGCCATCAGGTGAAATTTATTTCTATGGCGTTCATGGTAGAAGATGATACGCCGATTGTCTGGCGCGGGCCGATGATTCATGGAGCGATCCAGCAATTTCTGAGGGATGTTAACTGGGGCGAGCTCGATTATCTCCTGGTCGATCTCCCTCCGGGAACCGGAGACGCCCAGTTGAGCATCACACAACTGATCCCCTTGACCGGAGCCATCATTGTCACCACTCCTCAGGCTGTTGCCCTGCTCGATTCCAAAAGAGGCCTCGGCATGTTTCAAAAGGTCCATGTGCCTCTCCTCGGTATCATTGAAAACATGAGCTACTTCAGTTGTCCGCACTGCCATGAGAAGACAGATATCTTCAGCCATGGAGGAGGAAAGGCCGCCGCGGAAAAACTCAAAGTCCCTTTTTTAGGGGAAATCCCGATCGATCCCGCTATTCGCGAAGGAGGGGATAGCGGAATGCCGATTGTGGTCTCGAACCCTGAATCGCCTCAGGCAAAGGCGTTTGTGCAGATCGCAAGCCAGCTGGCGGCTCAAATCAGCGTGTTAAACGCCCGTTCCTCTGCCCTGCGGATTGTCACTGTTTGATTCGATACCTTCTTTTGAGCGGATCAAAAATTGATTTTTTTTTTGCCTTCCTATAAGATAAGACCATTCTTATCCTTCGGAAAGACCCCTGATGCTCCAAGACCCGGAAGAAGCGTGCAATTTTCTTGTTGAAATATCCCGTTCATTAACCTCGGAATTAAACGACCAGCAGGTCGCCGAGACCCTTCTTAAAATCTTCAATAAAATCCTGAGCCTGAAAAAAGCGGCCCTTTTCCTCCTCAATGAAGAAAAAGCGCGGTTTGACTTTTTTCTGGGGCAACAGATGTCGGAATCCGATTTTAAAGACATCAAGTTGGGAACCCGTGCTCCTTTTCCCGAAGGACTGAGGAATCTTCAACAAATCGTTTTTAAAAATGATATGAAAGATCTTGCGGAAGTTAAAACCCCTCATTTTTTTCATGAGTCCGATCTGCACTGCTGCATCCCTTTTTTAACAGGAGGAAGGCTGACCGGTTTTGCATTCTTTGGCCTGGACAAAAATGTCACAAACTTTTCCCCTGCTGAAAAGCAGTTTCTGTTATTAATGGGAGAACAGAGCGCCATCGCCATTGAAAATAACCGGTTGGCCCAGGCGTTAAAAAAATCGAAGGTTCTGGTCCGCCGGACCGACCGGTTAAAATCGCTCGAAACCATTGCAGGGGGAATGGCGCACGAAATCAGGAATCCGCTGACATCGATTAAAACTTTTGTCGAACTGGCCGGCGAACGGAGGAATGACCCCGATTTTTTTAACACTTTTTCAATCGTCGCCCGCGAGGATGTCGGCAGAATTGAACGGATTATCCGGGAAGTCCTTGATTATAGCCGTTACATGGAACCCGTTTTTACGGAAGAGGACATCAATGAGGTCATTCAGACGACCCTCCCCTTTATGGTGGTGGAGGCGAACCGGAAAGGGGCGAAATTTTTAACCGATTACCAGAAAGACATTTCCCGGGTTATTGTAGACCGGCAGCAGATCAAACAGGTGTTACTCAACCTGTTTATCAATGCTATCGATGCCCTCCCGACATCCAACGGGATGATCAAGGTACAGACCAGTCAGTTCCAGAAAAAAGAGACCTTTTGGGTCCGTCTTCAAATAGAAGACAACGGGACCGGAATCTCCCGTGAAAACCTGGAAAATATTTTTGATCCGTTTTTTACCACCAAACACGAAAGCAAAGAGAGGGAGGGGACCGGACTCGGCCTGGCCATTGTTCATCAGATCGTTCAGGAACACCGGGGAGAAGTGGAGGTGAAAAGCACCCCAAAAGTAGGAACGGTCTTTACCGTCAATCTCCCTTCCAATCCGATGTTGTATGAAAGGCGGAAAGGGCGCCTTAACTCCGCCCTCTCCTGATTGACGATTAGATTTGGGGGCCTTCGAGTTTTACTCTCAATGCCCCCAAACCCCGGCTTAAATGCAGGCAAAGCCTGTCATTTAAGCCTTCCTCTTTATGCTTATGGCGCTTTTTTATAGCCTCGATCGCCCTGATTAAGGGTTTTTCTTGGATTCTTTTTTTTCTCTTTAATGTAGATTCTGATCGGGGTTCCCTTAAACCCGAACTTTTCCCTCAAGCTGTTTTCAAGAAATTTCTGATAGCTCCGCGTAATTCCATCCTTAAAATTGGTGAAAAAAATAAACGTGGGAGGCCGGGTTTCTCCCTGAGTGCCGTAATAGATTTTAACCGGTTTTTTCCGGTATAACGGGGGGGGATATTGATTCAGAATGGTTTCTATAAACTGGTTGAAATCAGAAGTGGAAACCCTTTTTTCAAACGATTCCATGATTGAATTAATGGTCTGAAAGATCAGCGCGGGATCAAACCCCTCTTTCGCGGAAAGGAAGAGAAACGGGAACTCCCCGATGAACGAAAAATAGTTTGCTAAATCGCCCTTAAATTTATCCCGGGCTTTGGGATCCGTTTTTTTTAAATCCCATTTGTTAATAAGAACCGAAAACCCCTTTCCTTCTTCAAGAACTCTTCCGACCAGTTTGATGTCTTGCTCGGTAATCCCCTCTTCGGCGTCGATGAGAACAAAGACGATGTCCGCTTTCTTGATCGACTCGGACGAGCGGATCACGCTCGCACGCTCCACCCCTTTTTCAATTTTTCCCCGTCTCCGGATTCCCGCCGTATCGATAAACAAATAGTCCTTGTCTTGAAAATGGACTATTGTGTCTATGGCGTCGCGGGTGGTTCCGGGAATCGGTCCGGTAATAAGCCTCTCTTCCCCCAGAAGGGTATTGATAAAGGTTGATTTTCCCACATTGGGCCGGCCGATCACGGCGACTTTTGCAAAATGAACCGGTTCCGGAAGGGGGCTTTCTTTTTCAGGGGGAAAGGCTCGTCCAATCGCCTCCATCAAATCATCAATTCCCGTGCTGGCTTCCGCGGAAATAGGGAAAAAATGGTCTATACCAAGCTGGTGAAACTCATAAACACTTTGAAGAAGGGAGACTCCTTCGACTTTGTTCACCGCATAGAAAACAGGTTTTAAAAAAGGGCGGACGAGTTGAATGATCTCTTTATCAATAGGATGAGGACCCAGCCTGCCATCAAGAACCAGGATAATAGCATCCGCTTCCTGAACCGCTTTTAAAGTCTGTTTTTTGGATTCTTCGGTGAAAGGAAGGGAGGGGTCTGCAAAAAGCCCTCCGGTGTCAATCAGGGTATAGTCGTGATGGTAATAAGAAAATTTTCCGTAAAGGCGGTCGCGGGTAACACCAGGCATGTTTTCAACGACCGCGGTACGGCGTCCGACCAGGCGGTTAAAAAGGGTGGATTTCCCAACATTGGGCCGGCCGATAATTGCAATTGTTTTCATTTAATTTAAGATCGTAAAAACATCCCGGCGTCCTAAAAACCATCAAAGGAAATTATCGGCTCATTTTAGAGCTAAACCGGGAGAGGCTTTACGGATCAGTGAGAGGTGTCAAGCGTGATATCGATCGACTTCTGGTCTCCGGTGACAGGGTTTTTTGAATACTTCCCCTCGATATCCCCGGGTCCCATTGGACCGGCAGCGCCGCTTTTCATTAATTTAGCCACGATATTCAACTGGCCGGACAAAGTGGCCCCCGGCATAATCACATCCTGCTGGGTCAGCGTATACGTGAGCGGAAACTTCGGGTTGGGCACTCTTTGCGAGGCAAGAGGGGGAACGCCGACCTGAGGCCCCTCTGCCGGCTTGGCGCTGATAAAGAGGACCGCATTGGGATCGATCTTGTTCGCAAACCTGGGGTCTATTGAAATGGTTCCCGAGATTGTGCCGGAAGAGGCCGGGGCAACCGCCCCGGTTTGAGCCGGGTAAGATTCATTAGGGATGGGAGCGTTAGAAAGTGAGGGCGTTTTCTCCGGAGAAGCCCCCGAATCATTTTTATTGCATCCGGAAAAGGCCGTGAGAACTCCGGCAAAACAGATTAAAAATAACATTTTTAACGTGGTGGTTTTCATTGTGATCAAAGTCTCCCTATGACTTAAACTCATAAAATCAATACTTTTTCAGATTTTTTAAAAGATGTATTCTATCAAAAACACCTCTATTGTCAATCTATTTCATAACATAAAATGACGCAAATTCTCCCCAGGTTCCGGTTATATATATTTTTCATAAAGAATCTGTTTTCTCTCAAAACCTATCGATTCCAATTTTTCTTTAACGGCACCCACCATCGGTGTAAGGCCGCAGACGTAAACCTCTTTTCCAGCGGAACCTCCGATATAGCGGTCGATTTTTTCCTGGACATAGCCGGTTTCTCCTTTCCAGTTGACCGGACGGCTTACAACGGGGACAAACTTGAAGTGACGATGATTTTCTTCCAGCTGCCGGAATTCTTTTTCATAAAGGATGTCAGTGTCATTCCGGACGCCAAAGATTAAAACGGCCTGGCCCGGATAATTCTCCTGAAATAATGACCGGATCATGCTCCTGAGCGGAGCGATCCCGGTTCCCGTTCCGATAAAAACAAGCTCGGCTTTAAAAGGCTTTCTTAAATAGAAAACCCCATCGGGTCCGTCAACCGGAATCTCGGCCCCTTCCCGATAAGAAAAAAGCGTGTTGGAGACAAATCCATTTTCGACCCGTTTAACGCAGAGTTCCAGCATTGGAGTATCCGACGGAGATGAAGCGATGGAATAAGGCTTCCGAACCATCTTCCCCTCTTTAGGGATATGGAGAGAAATAAATTGGCCCGCCTTAAATTCCAGTTTCTCCCCCGGAGGAAGCCGGAGGAAAAAGCTTTTTACCGTGGGAGTATGGGTTTCGATTTTTTCCAGCCTGGTTAAATAAACCTTCCGGTCCATTTGATTTGGCCCCGCTTTTAATGGTAAAATATAGCCATTTTTCTGAAGTTGAAAAGTCGGCAATAGCCTGCCGGGCATAGCATCTGTTCATATTATAAGACCGGGTTGACGTTTAATTAAAGCTAAAAAGGGATAGAAAATGGTTCTTTTGGAATTTAGCATGTCCCCGCTGGATAAAGGAGAAAGCGTCGGCGAATATGTCTCCCGTTCGCTTAAAATCATTGATGAAAGCGGCCTCGATTACCGGTTAAACCCCATGGGGACGGTCATTGAAGGAGAGTGGGATGACGTCTTCGATATTGTCAAAAAATGTTATCAGGAAATGGCCAAAGACTGTACCCGGATATCCACCATCATAAAAGTCGATTACCGGAAGGGGAAAAAAGGAAGGCTGAAAAGCAAGATTGACAGCATTGAACAAAAGTTAAATAAAAAACTAAAAACCTGATTCCCGCTTTGAGGGAATTACGAAATTGTGAAGTAAGCAATCTATAGAATAGGATCAAAAATGGCTTATAAAAATTTGAAAGATGTTCTATCCTTTTCCCCGGAAAAGATGAAAAAAAATAATCTCTTTGAAACCCCCCGCCTTCTCTGCGATGTCTACTGCTTTGAACCGGGACAGGCTCAGAAAGTTCACAGCCACGACGGGCAGGACAAGGTCTATCTGGTACTCGAAGGGACCGGAACTTTTATAGTCGGAAAAGAAGAAAAAGAGCTTTCAAGAGAGACGGTTGTTCTTGCCGAGGGGGGGATAGACCATGGGGTTAAAAATACCGGAACCGGACGTTTGACCCTCCTGGTTTTTGTCGCTCCCGCTCAATCAGCCCAACATCAT
>JACQBY010000184.1 GCA_016201875.1 Nitrospirota bacterium | reverse complement strand
GTCCCGGCCAGATTGATTCCGACCTGCGTCGCCCAGTAGGCTTTCTGGTCCCAGGGGAGGAGATATCCGGTAAAACCGAAAATCAGGGTCAGGATCAGGAGGAAGACCCCCACCATCCACATCAGTTCACGGGGAGCCTTAAACGCTCCGTAAAGAAAGACCTGGAGCATATGGAGGCCGATCATGACCATCATGGCGCTGGCGCTCCAGTGATGGAGCCCCCGGATAAAAGAACCGAAAGGGACCTCATCCTGAATATAACGGACACTCTCATAGGCATGGTCCGGAGTGGGCGCATAATAGACCGCCAGCATGCTCCCGGTAATCGCCTGGAGAATAAACAAGAAGAGGGTGACGCTTCCAAAAATATAGATCCAGCTGGCACCCCCGGGAATGGCTTCATCCAGGAGAGAATGGATCACCGGCGGGAGGTTCAGGCGTTGTGAAACCCAGGCCTTGATTCTTCCGGTCATATCGCCTCCTTTCTGGAGGTTCCGGCCTTGAATTCCATGAAAGTGACAAAAAGCAAGTCTCCTGTTACTTTCGAGGGAAGAACATCCAGCGGTCTTGGGGCAGGCCCGGCCAGTACCGTTCCGTTCAAATCGAAAACACTTCCATGACAGGGGCAGAGAAATTCTTTTTTTTCTTCATCCCAGCGGTATCCGCAGCCCAGATGCGGACAGTTGGGGGAATAAACCACCACCCCGCCATCGGGCTTTCGAAACGCCCAGACAGCCCTGACCGATTTCGTCGTCATCCATCCGTCTGTCAGGTTTCGCACCACATTGAATTCTTTCGGGCGGTTGACCTCCAGTGTCTCCATCAGCCCGACCTCGGACCAGGATTCCTCCCGTTTTCGAAAAGCGGGAAGAATGAGATACCCGAGGAAGGGAATCGATAACCCGAGCGCGATAAACCCCGCGATCATCGCAATAACTCTTCCGAAAAAATTTCTCCTCGTTATTTCAGACATTGTCTCCTCCCGGTTTTCATTTAATATTTTCGCCTTCCCTTAAACCGCTTGACCCTGAAAATCTCCTCATGCTCCCTTTCTTCAAGATGGTCCTTGATCCCCCCGATTTGAGAGCGCAATGGCGGAAGAATAACCTCTTTAAAAGCGTTGATTCTCCGGGTCATTTTTTTAATCTCCTCACCGACCCGCTTCAACCTCATTTCAACCGAAACGGTCTTGAGCGCCCGATCGATCACCTCTTCAAAACATCTGGCGGTGTTATCCACCCCGAAAGAGGTGCCTGTCATGGAGTACCCCCTGGCAGCCAGTGAACGGACAGCCGATTGAAAACGAAGTTCCGGGAAGCGCACTCCCCAGATATTCTTTTCTGCGAGCTCGATCGCCAGATTCCTGCCTGCGGCAAAAGCCGCAGAGGTCAGGCGTTCCCTCCCTTCTACCGCCGTTGAAAGGGTCAGGGCGTTTTTGGCCTCCTGCATCCCTTTTCGAAGATCCCCTCTTGCCGTCATGGCAGAATCGATCATCTGAAAAAACTCTTTGACGAGAGCCTCCCGTTTGCTTTCAAGAAGTTCCAGTCCCTTCAGGGTCGTCACAAGACGCTGTTTCAGATTTAACAGGTTCATCCGCGTAGGACTGACTTTTTCCATGCTCGCTATTCCCGCTGAGGTTCTATTTCGCCGGTTGTTTGTAATAACGCTGAATAAATTCAGGCTTAATCCGGGCCAGTCTTTCCGCCGGAAAAGTTTTAAAAAGTTCCCAGCTCAGGCCGAGGGTCTCCTGAAGCGTCCGTTTTTGGCGCCCCTGATTGACAAACCGGGTCTCAAAGAGGCCGGCAAATTCCAGAAGACGTTCGTCGTTATCGCTTAATCCCTCCGCTCCGACAATGGATTCCAGCCTCCGCGCATCTCTTCCCTGCGCATACAGGGCATAGAGCTGGTCCGCCACCTCCCGGTGATCCTCCCTTGTCCTCTCTTTTCCAATACCCTGGTTCATCAACCTCGAAAGACAGGGGAGTACATCAATGGGAGGATAAATCCCTTTCCGGTGCAACTCTCTTGAAAGAACAATTTGACCTTCGGTAATATAACCGGTCAGGTCGGGAACCGGGTGGGACATATCGTCGTCCGGCATGGTCAAAATCGGGATCTGGGTCACCGACCCTTTTCTCCCTTTTATTCGGCCTGCCCGCTCATACAGCGTCGCAAGGTCGGTATACATATAACCGGGAAATCCCCTCCTCCCGGGAATCTCTTCACGGGCCGTGGCAATCTCCCGCAGGGCTTCACAGTAATTGGTCATATCGGTCAAAAGGACCAGAACATGGTAGCCCTGTTCAAAAGCCAGATATTCTGCCGCCGTTAAGGCATATCTCGGCGTGAGGAGCCTTTCAATCGTAGGGTCGTCGGCAAGGTTTAAAAACGCGACCGTATGATCGGCCACACCGCTTTCTTCGAAGGCTTCGATGAAAAAGGCCGCCTCTCTGAAGGGGATGCCGATCGCCCCAAAAACAATTGCAAATTTGTGCGGGTCCCCTGATTTCCTGATAATTTCTCCGGGTTCTCTTTCGGCCTCCACAATTTCAGCCTGACGGAAAATCTGAGCCGCAATCTCTTTGGCCGGAAGCCCCGCCCCGGAGAAAATAGGAAGTTTCTGGCCGCGAACCAGGGTGTTCAACCCGTCAATGGTCGAAATTCCGGTCTGAATAAAGTGCGACGGTTTTGCGCGTGCCAGGGGGTTTATCGGGCTCCCGGGAATCGGAAGCCTCTTTTCTGGAATCACCGGAGGAAGATGATCGATGGGAACACCGGAGCCGTTAAAACGCCTCCCCAAAAGATCGATGGACAAATCCATTTGGGCCACGCTTTCGCTAAACCGGATACGGATATTTGAAAGGCTCATCCCTGCGGTATCTTCGAGAACCTGAATCACCGTATGCTTCTCTGAAAGTTCAATGACCTGTCCCCGCCGAATTTCACTGCCCGGCATCAGGATAGAAACCATCTCCCCGAGCAATGCCTGCTGGACTCTTTCCACAAACAGCAGAGGGCCGGAAATCGCTCCGGCGGACTGATATTCACGCGTCAGCAATCTGGAGGGGGAACTATCCACTCACGGCTCCTTTTTTTAATTCCGCATCGATCCGGGAGAGAAACGACCTGCCAAAAGCATCAAAATCCTCCGGAGGGTGTTCCTTCATCCGGGCCGCTTCGAGCAGAAGGGGATGATGGAATAATCCGTCAAGCGGATTTCCCTTTTTAAGGGATTCTCCCAGAAAGTCATTCAACCGGCAGAGAATTCTGAGCATCCAGACCTGTTTTTGCAGAGGACAACAGGCGTCCACTTCTGAAAACGAGCTTTGACGAAGATATTCCTCCCGGATCAAACGGCTGATTTCAAGCACCACCCGCTGTTCGTCCTGAAGCGCATCGACTCCCACCAATTGCGCCACTTCCAGAAGGTCATCTTCCTTCTGGAGCATTTCCATCAACCAGGCGCGCAGTCGGGGCCAATCCGGGGCGACATTTTCCTGAAACCATGGATCAAGCAAATCGGTATAAAGGGAGTAACTCATCCGCCAGTTAATCGCGGGAAAGTGTCTCCGGTGGGCAAGGTCGGAATCAAGGGCCCAGACTCCCCCGGCAATTCTCATTGAACTCTGTGAAACCGGTTCCGAGAAATCTCCTCCCGGCGGTGAAATAGCCGAAACAATCGTCACTGATCCTGACCGCTCTTCTTTGCCGAGGCATACCACCCTTCCCCCTCTTTCATAATAATGGCTCAACCGTGTCGCCAGGTAAGTCGGATACCCTTCTTCTCCCGGCATCTCCTCCAGACGAGAAGAGATTTCCCTGAGCGCCTCGGCCCATCGGGACGTGCTGTCGGCCATGAGGGCAACCTGGCAGCCCATATCCCTGTAATATTCGGCAATGGTAATTCCTGTAAAGATCGAGGCTTCTCTTGCGGCAACCGGCATATTTGAGGTATTGATGACCAGAATGGTTCTCTCCATCAAAGGCCTGCCGGTTTGCGGATCCCGAAGTTCAGGGAATTCTTCCAGCACACCGGTCATTTCATTCCCCCGTTCTCCGCAGCCGATATAGATAATGACATCGGCCCGGGCATACTTCGCCAGACTCTGTTCGGCCACCGTTTTTCCTGTTCCAAATCCTCCGGGAACAATGGCGGTGCCTCCCATGGCCACAGGGAAGACCATGTCAAAAATCCTCTGTCCGGTAATAAAAGGGAGCTTTGGAAGGAGCCGATTTTTGAAAGGGCGGGGCATCCGGACCGGCCATCGTTGCATTAATTTGATTTCAAATCCATCTTCCAGAACCGCTATGGTCTCCTCTACGGTAAAATTCCCCGGACGGATCTCCCTGATCTTTCCGGAAATGCCCGGAGGGACCATGATCCGGTGAAGGACCCGGTCTGTCTCCTGAACGGTGCCGACCACATCTCCAGGAATAACCCCTTCTCCCGGCTTTACGGCAGGGATAAAATTCCATCTCAATGTCCGGGAGAGGGAGGAGACCAAAAGTCCTCTTGAAATAAAATCTCCCTGTTCGCGGAGCAATAACGCTAACGGCCGCTGAATGCCGTCGAAAATAGAGGAAATGAGGCCCGGCCCCAGCTCCGCCATCAACGGCTCGCCAAAATTCACAACCTCTTCCCCCAGAGAGAGGCCGGTCGTCTCTTCATAGACCTGGATCGTTGCGCGATCACCCTCGATACGGATCACCTCTCCCGGTAACCCGAGACTCCCCACCAAAACCCGGTGATAGATACCCGCCTCTCTCATTCCGGAGGCAACAACGGCAGGACCTGAAATTTTTACAATGCTTCCCTTGGAAGAGGTCATTTTGCCTATCGTTTAATTTTAATCTGATAACCCATCACCCTTCGCAACAACCGGACAAGATATTCTTCCTTCTTTTCCCCTTCACGCCAGGACTCCACGTGAGGAACGGGGACAAAAACCGGCTGAAGGCTTTCTTCAATCCGTTTCTGAACCTTTTCAGGAAGGGACGGGAGAAAGTCCTCATTAAGGATCACCACGCCCTCTTCCCGTTTTTCAAGCAACTCTAAAATGAGGCCATGGGCTTCTCTGGCTTCCCGCGCTGAAAAGGTCTCTATTCCGGCAAGCCGGAAACCCGGAGCCGTTTCAGGATCGGTAAGGACTAACAGGCGTGCCATCGTTTACATCACCAGCAGGGTTCGGATGTCGGCCGGATACATGCCATAAGACTTTGCCCGGGCAATCACCCTGAGATTGGTCAATTCATGAGTTTTGCGAAAAAAATAATCCGCCATGACTCCGATCCCTAACGGGTCGGCTATTCCCATACGCCTTGTTTTTTTTAGCATGAACCGGTCCAGTCCTCGCTCCAGATCTATCCCTTCTTCATTCAGAACAGAGGCATAGGGGGTTTTTTGGAGGATGTCTTTAAAATCACTCCTGTTTTTAGCTCTGGATAAAGCCTGATAAACTTTTAAGGTCAATCCTTTTCCTCCTCTGATAAAATAAAAGGACTCATCCGGGAGTTCAACCCCCCTTTCGTAAAAAATTTTATAGGCGGTGAGGAGATTGGTCCTGTCAACGCTGATCTCTAAAAGCGACCGAAGCATTCGCGCGTTCGAATCCTCTTCTGCGGTTTTCTTGAAAGCTTCCTCAAAAGAGGCGATGTCCAGCGAGCGTTCAAGCGATTCCAGGCGCTTTAACTCCTGTCCGGTTTTCAAAGCCTTTTTTAACGGTTTCGCAAAAGGGGACCGCCAGACCGCCAGCAGGTCGATAAGCGCCTCTATCGAAGGTTGACGGACAAGTTCGGCCAGCAGAGACTGTTGGAGCGCGCCGGCAGGAAGAAGGACCGATAAAATCTCCGGCTCCCCGATGTGATTCTTTTTCCCCCGGATAATGGTCTTGAGGTTTTCCGCCTCCCAACGGCACAGTAAAGCATCGAGATGATTTTTCGGAACCCCATCCATCATAGCGTAAATCTTGTTGACCACACGCAGCCATTCTTCACGGAGTTTTTCTTCGAAAACAGACAGAGAAAAATTCTCAAGAGCGTATTGAAGAATTTTTTCATATCTTGTCTTCTTTAAGGTTTCTCCAAACCCGGTGAGACCGGAAGCGGCAACCAGGGTCTCATAAACGGTTTCGCCCAATAACTCCGATCTCATCGATCTGATCCGGGCATTGAGATAGGAGTAATCATCCATGAAACGATCCCTCTGGTTCTTCTCTTCCAAAAAAAATGCGGCCCAGATCGATGAAAAGTTCTCCCTGGAGTTTTTCAAGCCGGGCAGGATAACTGTCAATGACCGCGCGCTCTCCCCCGTCGCTCACCGCTTTGAACCCAAACCGGAGATAAGGGTCTTTCACCATTTCAACTTTTATTCCCCGCTCTTTTAAAACCCTTTCAAGATCTTTTGGCGCGTCTTCCGGAAGGAATACCTGCAACTCCTGCGATGGCCCGTTCCCTATCGCCTCTTGAACCCTTCGGGTCCAGAAAAGACGGTGGAGCTCCGTTCCATCCGATTCAGCCGCCAGCTCCTTTAGCCTTTTCGCCGCAAGATTAAAAGCTCTGCTTAAAATTTCATGTTTTGCTTCCAGAACAACCCGGCGGCTTTCCATCCGGCCGCGGCTCAGGATTCTGGCTCTTCTCTCTTCAATTTTTTTTTTGATCTCGCTTCGCTTTTCCCGTTCAAAGCCGGCAGACCGCTCTCCGGCTTCCCGAAGAATCGTTTCGGCTTCCTCCCCCGCTTTCCGGGCAATCTCCCTGCATTTATTTTTTCCCTCGTTTAAAAGGGCTTCAATGAGAACTTCATAACCCATGCCATGTCCGTAAAAACCAATCTAAAGGGAGATAACCCAACGGGTCACTTTTATTTTAAAACATAAATAATCAGGATGGCTATCGTAAAACCAAAGATAACCAATGTTTCGGGAATCACCAGGAGTATCAGGACGGATACAAAAGATTCCGGTTTTTCCAGAATGGCCCCAATTGCCGCCGCTCCTATTTTAGCCTGTGCAATCGCAGTCCCTAACGCCGACAAACCGATTGCCAATCCTGCCCCTATTGCGATTAAACCTGCATCCATGGATATGCCTCCTTGATTAGACCCGCTTGATCTTTTTAAAAGGCCGGTATTCCCGGCCCCCCGGCTGAAAAAAATTCCCAAAAAACTCGACATAGTGAAGCCTGAGCGATTGTATCGCCGGAGAAAAGATTCCGAACAAAAGGTTGATCAGATGGAGTATTGAACCCGCTAATATTCCAAGAATAACATTTTCGGACATTCTCCCAACGGTATTGGCCGCAAAAGCCAGAGCGGCTGACGCCGTTCCGATTCCCATCAAACGTAAATAAGAGAGAAGGTTCACGATGTTATGAAGCTCCATCAGGGAGCGGACTCCCCCAAAAGAAAGAATCACAATAAAAGCTGCCACGGCTAAAATCAGACCCGCCCTGGCCAAAAAAAAAGAGCTTAAAACTCCCAATGTTCCTGCAAGGATCATTAGAACCGCGGCGACAAGAATCATTCCAGCCCCTTTGACCCAGACTTCTTTTGCTTCACGCCGGCGGATGGCTGTCATCACCCCCAGGGCCATCCCCAGAAACAGGTGGCATCCACCAAGACCCAGAGAGATCTTAATCAATACCATAAACTCCTCCATCCGGTTAATCCAGATCGGGTGGATGCCGATCGGGACTCCCAACTCTCCAAAAAACTCGCCATAAAGAAACCCAAAGAGGATTGAAGAGAGAGAGGCAAAAACAAAAACGGCTGAAAGGTTTTGAATCAGAAGGAGGTTTCCCCATTTCTTCCCGGCATAAATGGAGAAAGCCAGCAGGATGATCCCGTAACCCGCATCCCCAAGAATCATCCCAAAAAAAAGGGGAAAGAAAAACGCAAGAAACGGCGTCGGATCGACGGAACCATAACGGGGCAGTGAGACTGACCGGATAAATGTCTCAAAAGGCCTGATCAACGGAGGGTTTTCGAGCGCGACGGGGACCTGATTGATTTCCTCCCGGTTCATCTTCATCCTTTCTGCCACAATTTTTCCGCTGAAGACCCTGGAGACTCGATGGATCAATAAAAAAACCTTTCTCTCGGGAACCCACCCATAAACCATAAAAGCGAACCGGGTCTGATAAAAATAGACCACCGATTCCATTTGAGAAAGCCTGTTCTCAACCCAAATTTCAAACCTCAGCAGTGAGCTGCGCCATTGGAAAGAGATCTGCCGAAGCGTCTCCCTCAATCCCTCGATCTGGATGGGAAGTTCCAGGCGTCTGGTGAGAAGGGTTTTGAGCGCCTGTCCGAACGGCCTGTCTGCCAGGGAGGAGGGGAGTTTCAATTCGTTGATATTTTCCTGCCACAGAGATTCCCGGACTGTTGCGGAAAAATCCCGGTGAATAACCAGTAGACCTGCAAGACTCTTTGAATCCACCCGGGAAAGAAACAATTCAAAACGGTTTCCGGTGATTTCTCCAAGGACGCCCCGGAGTTCTTCAATCACCGCTTCTTCTTCAGTCTCTATGACCAAACCGATAAAATCGAGTTCACGGCTTTCCTGAATCTGCTGAAGCAGAGGGGCCATTGCCTCCAGAACACGCTCATATTTAAAGAGGAGACTCTGTTCTTCCTCACAATCCCTGACCTGAGCCGAAAGGCCGTTCACCCGGGGTTGAAGCTGATCTATAGCGGATTTCATCTCTTCCAAAAAATGTTTTCCCTGCCGGGGGGAGGGATGATCCGGTTCTGGAAGGGGAAAAGGCGATCGGACATCCGGAAGGAACACAATCAAATCATGTAAATCTTTTCTGAGTTTTTCAAGTGCAGACTTTCTCTTTTGATGGTCCGGATCGAGGGCAAGCCGGTCAATTCCCGGAAGGCCCTCAATCTGCCCGGGAGAGGGCTCAAGGTGGATAACTCCGAGGTTCTGGAGAAGCTCCGTCACCTGGTCAAGGAGCGTAACAGGCCCGACGATCCTCATTTTGGCCATCCGCTGGATCATCCGGGAACTTTCTCCGGGAGATCCGGAAACACTCTTTTCAGGATTAGGGATGAACCTTCTTCTAACCTGATCTCTCCTCTTTCTTTAAGGCCTTCAGCCATCTTTCGGGCTGATGCGATTATTTTTGCCGCGGCCTGTTCAGCCTCTTTTTCCTCCTTTTCGAACTGCCTCGCACACTCCGCTTCGACTTCCCTCCGTTTTTCACTCAATATCCGAAAGGCCTGTTCTTTTGCCTGATTCACCCTCTCGCAGGCCTCCTCCTCAGCTTTTTTTAAAATTTCTTCCACCTGGAGTTCAACCTCTTGAATTTTTTTTAAAACCTCGGAGTTTTCCGTAACTGGAGTCCTCTGCCGTTCTAAAGGGTTTAAAATAATTCTTTTGAGTCAGGGGAAGAGCCCCTATTTCTTTGGAGGAGCCGGTGATGCCGGCGAAGTCAGCTTGTTGAGATAATTCTGCGCGGATAGATTGTCCGGATCGAGATCGATGGTCCGCCGAAAAGCTTCGATGGCCCCTTTTTTAAGCCGGTCCCGCTCGTCCTGTGACGTCGATTGAGCGGCCAGCAAAACCTCGGCCTGACCGAGCATGAAATAGACATCGGGTGAATTCTGGTTGATTTGCGCCAGCAGGGAAAATTCCCGG
>JACQBY010000198.1 GCA_016201875.1 Nitrospirota bacterium | reverse complement strand
GCCGGTTTTATCCGGAAGGAACTGGGAAAGAGATTAAAACTCCGTTATCTTCCTGAATTGGAATTTAAGCTGGAATCCGATTCTCCTTACCAGGTACTCGATCTGTTAGAACAGATTAAAACCCAAAACAGGGGAAAAACAACCGATGAGCATGATGAATAAAGCGATCCAGGCGATTCAAAAAAATCAGACGTTTATGGTGACCACCCACTGCAACCCCGAAGGGGACGCTCTTGGTTCTTCGCTGGCGCTGGCGTTATTTTTAAACCAGCTGGGCAAAAAGGCGAGGGTTGTGATCAAGGACCCCATCCCTTATTTCCTCGATTTCCTTCCGGAAAAAGGACTCATTACGCAATCTTCCGCCATTCCCGGACGCTTTGATATCATTTGCGTCTGCGATTGCGGCGATATTGAGAGGACCGGATATTTTAAAAATCCCGGACCGGGGGAGAAAATCGATTACCCCGCCGGCGAGGTGATCAATATGGATCATCATGTGACCAATACAAACTTCGGGACAATTAACTGGATCGAAGGGGAAGCGAGCGCAACGGGGGAAATGGTTTATGATTTAATTCACGCCATGAAGGGGTCGATTACCCCTGCCATTGCCACCGCAATCTATACCACGATTATCACCGAAACCGGTTCGTTCCATTATTCGAATACGACTCCAAAAATGTTTAAAATCGCCGCCGAATGCGCGGAAACCGGAATTGACATCAATCTGATCGCCCGGGGGATCTACGATACGAGTTCCGAAGGCCGTTTGGCCCTTCTGGGAATGGTTTTAAACACGCTCGAAGTCAGTCATAGCGGGAAGATCGCCCACATTTCGGTTACCGGAGAGATGTTTAAAAAAACGGGGACCTCCCCGGAAGATACTGAAAATTTTGTCAGTTTTCCCAGGTCAATTAAAGGAGTCGAGGCCGCAATTCTCTTCCGGGAGAACAGCCCGACGGAATATAAAATCAGCCTCAGGTCTCAGACCGCCCTGGATGTTTCTGAAGTGGCGCATTCATTCGGAGGAGGCGGCCACCGGAAAGCGGCAGGGTGTACGGTCCAGGGAGCGCTGGCGGACGTCAAAAAGAAAGTGATTCAGGCGCTGGGGAAAAAGCTTCACAGCTCTTAATGGCGGTCTTGACTTACGAATACAACGGGGTCTTAAATATCGATAAACCGTCCGGTTGGACATCCCATGATGTGGTTGCATGGGTACGGAAGACCCTTAAGATTAAAAAAATCGGGCATGCGGGGACCCTTGATCCTGATGCCACAGGGGTGCTGGTTGTCTGTATCGGGAGAGCCACAAAACTGGTTGAATATCTTGTGGGAATCGATAAGGAATATGAGGCGGTGATGAGATTGGGCGAGGCGACCGATACGCAGGATGCTTCCGGAAAGGTTTTGGAGAAAAAAGCCTTTGATTCGGTGGGAGAAGAAGCGGTTTTGAACTGTTTTCGTGAAATGACGGGAGAGATCAGCCAGGTCCCCCCCGCTTATTCGGCAATCAAAATCGGAGGCGTTCCTTCCTATAAGCTCGCAAGGAGGGGGGAAGAAGTCAGCATGCCCGGACGGCGGGTGACCATATACGGGATGACTTATATCAAAAGAGAGGGGCCGGATCTGTTTTTTAAAGTCCACTGTTCGAAAGGGACTTATGTCAGGACGCTCTGCCATGACATGGGAATCCGCCTTGGAACCGCGGCGCACCTCTATTCGCTCCGGAGAACCCGTTCGGGGACTTTTGATATTAAAGATTCGGTCACGCTGGAGAAATTGTCTGACGATTTCAACGCGGGAAAGATCGAGCAGGATCTTTACGGAATGGATGAAGCGATGACCGGGTTCCCTTCGATTGACGTCGATCCGGAGGGTGAAAAAAATGTGGTTCACGGGCGGCCCGTTTTTCTAAGCGCAGGCCAGAGAGAGTCTCTCCCGGCCGGAGAGCCTGTCTGCCTGAAAAATAAAAACGGCCGTTTAATCGCCCTGGGTGTTCTTGAAGGGAAAAATTCAAACAAGATCAAAGTAGAGAAGGTTTTAGTCCAATAAGAAACAAGAAAGGAGAATAAGAAGTCTCATGTTAGCCAAAGAAGAAAAAAAAGAATTGATTCACCAGTTTGGAGGTCATGATAATGATACGGGGTCTGCGGAGGTGCAGGTCGCTTTATTGAGCAACCGGATCACTTATCTGACGGAGCATTTTAAAGTTCACAAAAAGGACCACCACTCCCGCAGGGGGTTGATCCGTCTTGTGAGCCAGAGAAGAAAAATGCTCGACTATTTAAAGCGGACAGATTTTGAAGGGTATCAGCAGATCATCGCCAAACTAGGCATCCGCAAATAAATTATTGATCCGGTTTTAGAAAACCGGTTTAAAATCATCATAAAGGAAAGAGTATACGAATGGTGCATAAAATCGAAATGATGCTGGCCGGTAAAAAGTTAACCCTTGAAACCGGACTATGGGCAAGACAGGCTGATGGCGCGATAAGAGTCCAGTACGCGGATACCGTGATGCTGGTTACCGTTGTGGCCGCAAAACAGAGTAAACCCGGGGTCGATTTCCTCCCCCTGACGGTAGATTATCAGGAAAAAGCTTATGCCGCGGGAAAAATACCAGGCGGTTTTTTCAAAAGGGAAGGGAGGCCTTCAGAACGGGAGATTTTAAACAGCCGGTTGATTGACCGTCCTCTCAGGCCGTTGTTTCCCCCTTCTTTTTTCAAGGATGTCAATGTGGTGGCATCGGTCTTATCGGCAGACCAGAGCGGATCGATGGACTTTCTGGGAATCCTTGGCGCTTCAGCCGCTTTATTGATCTCGGATATTCCTTTCCATACTCCCGTCGGAGCTGTCAGGATCGGACGGATCGATGGAGAGATCATGATCAACCCCGATACGAAAGAATCGGAGAAAAGCGATCTGAACATGATTGTTGCCGCGACCGAAGATGCCGTCATGATGGTCGAAGGGGGAGCCCAGGAGCTCTCTGAAGAGACCATTCTGAAAGCGATTGATGCCGCGCATCAGGAAATCAGAAAGATCCTTGAAGTCCAGAGGGAGTTTCAGACAAGGGCTGGAAAACAGAAACAGGGAATCGTTTCTGTTGAGATTGATCCGGCGTTAAGAATGTCGGTAGACCATGCCGTGAGAGCGTTGATCCAGGAAGCCGTACAGATTAACGAAAAAGGCCTGAGACAGGACACCCTGAACGCTATCCGGAGCAAAGTCCAGGAAGATTTAAAAACCGGCGCAGAAAAAAACCCGGACCGCGAGAGGGACATCAATGTTATTTTTCATGATATAGAAAAAGAGGTTGTCAGAAAGGGGATCATTGAAAAAGGGATCCGTTCCGACGGCAGAGGATCGTCCGATATCCGTAAGATTATGTCAGAAGTCGCGGTCCTTCCCAGAACTCACGGGTCGGCCCTTTTTACCCGGGGAGAAACCCAGAGTCTTGCGGTGGTTACCCTGGGGACTTCAGATGACGAGCAGAAAATCGACAGTCTCGAAGGGGTCTTCGCAAAAAGTTTTATGCTTCATTATAATTTTCCCGCTTTCAGCGTCGGAGAAGCCCGTGCTCTGAGAAGTCCGGGGAGAAGGGAAATCGGCCATGGCGCTCTCGCCGAGAGGAGTTTAAGCGCGATCCTTCCCGATAAAACGCGATTCCCCTACACCATCCGGATCGTTTCCGATATTCTGGAGTCCAACGGGTCTTCTTCTATGGCCACGGTTTGCGGAGGGACGCTGGCGCTGATGGATGCCGGGGTGCCTATTAAAGCCCCTGTGGCCGGAATTGCCATGGGTCTGATTAAAGAAGGGAATAAAACGGTGATCCTCTCCGATATTCTGGGGCAGGAAGATCACCTCGGAGATATGGACTTCAAAGTTGCCGGAACGCGCAACGGCATAACCGCCATTCAGATGGATATTAAAATTGCCGGGATTGACCAGGCGATTATGACCCGGGCGCTCGACCAGGCCCGTATCGGGAGGCTTTTCATTCTCGACAAGATGCTGACCGCGCTTTCGGAGCCCCGCAAGGAATGCTCCATCTATGCGCCCAAGATTCTGCAAATGAAAATTAAGCCAGAAAAGGTCCGCGAGGTTATCGGTCCGGGGGGTAAAGTGATCCGGAGCATTATCGAAAAGACCGGCGTTAAAATTGACATTGAAGATGACGGAACGATTAACATCGCCTCGATCGACGACGCTTCGGCAAAAGCCGCGGTGGATCTGATTAACAAGATCACCGAAGATGTCGAAGTCGGGAAGATCTATCTCGGCAAAGTCAGCAAGATTATGGACTTTGGCGCGTTTGTGACGATCCTCCCCAATGTCGACGGACTTGTCCATGTTTCCCAGCTGGCCCATCACCGGGTGAAAAATGTTTCCGACGAAGTCAAAGAAGGGGATGAAATCCTCGTCAAAGTGCTTGAGGTCGACAAACAGGGTAAAATCAGATTAAGCCGAAAAGAAGCGATGCCCAAAGGCCCCGGCGACGCCAGTTAATCATTTTTCTGCAGAAACGGATTCGATGTTTAAGAAAATACTTTTAGATAATGGAATCCGGGTGGTTGTCGAAAAGGTTCCATCGGTCAAATCGGTTTCGATTGGAATCTGGGTCAATGTCGGTTCCAGAGATGAAGAAGGCTCCGAACATGGTCTCTCTCATTTTCTGGAACATATGTTTTTTAAAGGGACGAAAAAAAAATCGGCCAAAGCGCTTGCCCAGGAAATGGACTCCCTCGGCGGAGAGATGAACGCCTTTACTTCGAGGGAAACCACTACCTTTTACACCAAAGTCCTCGACGAACATCTCCCCAAAGCCATCGATATCCTGTCAGATGTTTTTCACCACTCTACTTTTGCTCCCGACGAGATTAAGAAAGAAAAAAAAGTCATTCTCGAAGAGATCAAAATGGTCGAAGACGACCCCGAAGAGCTCTTAAACGACTTTTATCTTGAGCAGATCTGGAAGAAAAACCCGCTGGGACGTTCCATTCTGGGGACGCTGGAGACGGTTTCCTCTTTAAAAAGAGAGACGATTCTCTCCTTTCTCGATAAATATTATCATCCCTCTCAGGTGGTCGTCTCGGTTGCCGGAAATTTCAATCCGCCGGTTCTGTTCAAACTGTTGAATAAATCTTTCGGAAAATATGGGAACTCCAGCCGTTTGATTCCTGAAAGGGTCCTCCCGCAGATGGAATCAGGCGTCTTTTGCAAGAAAAAAAACCTTGAACAGGTACACCTTTGTTTAGGTCTCCCCGGCGTTTCCCAGACAGATAAAAACCGCCATGCCTTATATGTTTTAAATACCGCGCTGGGGGGGAGCGTGAGTTCCCGCCTTTTCCAGGAGGTCAGGGAAGAACGGGGACTGGTATACTCCATTTATTCGTATCTCTCCTTTTTTCAGGATACCGGCCTCTTTACGGTCTACGCGGGGACAGGCGTTAAAACCTCCCGCAAGGTGATACAGATCATTCTGAAAGAATTTAAAAAATTGAGAAACGAAGGGATTACGGCGCGTGAGCTCAGAAAGGCCAAGGAACATCTCAAAGGGAGTATGATGTTGGGCATGGAGAGCACCAGCAGCCGGATGGGGCAGATTGCCAAAGATGAAATTTCTTTTGGCAGATTTTTCAGCATGGATGAAATGATCCACGATATCGAATCTGTGAGCAGAGAGATGGTCCATCGTGTCGCGCAGCAGGTCTTTGATCCCCAATACTATTCTCTGACCACGGTCGGCCCTCTTACCAAAAAAGAGCTGGGGGCAGATATTCTCGCCGTCTGATGAACCGGGCGAAAATCTTCTCAAGTTTCTTTTTTCGTTTATCGGCGGCGCTTGTTTTTACCGCTTCACTTTTCTTTTCAGAAATTCCTCAAAGCTTTGCGGGGGAGATACAAACCTATTACAGCCCCGGGGAGCATCTTCAAGAGCACCTCCTCTCTCTCTATCAAAAGGCTGAAAAAACCATTTTTATTGCCTGTTTTAATATCACCTCCCGTCCGATTGTCAAAGCGCTGATCCAGGCCAAAAAGAGGGGAATTGACGTCCGGGTGATTACCGATCAGGGCGAGCTTGAAAATAAGAGCACCCGTCAGGCAGTCAAAGCCCTCGTGTCTGCGGGGATTCCGGTCAAGGTCAACCGCCACGACGGTTTAATGCATATCAAACAGGCTGTGATTGACGATCAGATCAATACCTCGGGGTCGTTCAACCAGACCTGGAGCGCCGAGAACCTTAATGATGAACGTCTCGACGTCATCACCGACCCTTCAAACACCAAAAAGGCAAAGGAGAAGTTTTTGAAGATGTGGAACGACCCTGAGGGGTTCAGAGACCTGGAAGAAAACTTCTAATAGCCAGGCCAGAAGCGGTGGACGACCTGTACTGCCAAATTCGTATAAAGACCGGCAAGGCAATCGTCGAGCATGACCCCCCACCCTCCTTTTAACGACTGAAGGCGATGGATAAAAAAAGGCTTTTTAATATCAAAAAATCTGAATAAGATAAACGAGAGGATCAGGAATTTCCATTGATAGGGGATTAAAACGAGGGCAATCCATATACCGGCAATCTCATCAATCACAATGATCCCGGGATCGGTCTGATTGAGCGCCTTTTCGACGATAAACGACGACCACACTCCAAGAGCCAATAAAAGGGAGATGGCGGCAAGTTGAATCGGCAAGGAGAGGGTTGAAACAGGGTAAAACAAGCCGATTCCAACAGCTGAAGCAAAGGTCCCGGGGATTTTTGGAAAATACCCCGCGAATCCGCCGGTGGCAATCCATTGATGAAATCGGTTCATAGCCAGGGAACAATAAGGCGTTTTAAAACGGATGTCAACCGATTAACGCCGCCGGAGATTTTTCTTGATTGATTTTCGGAGTTTCTTTTTGGTACGATCAAACTTCTTTATTGAGAAGTCACTTACTGGTTTTTAAAAGGGAGACCGCCATGCTGAATAAATTCAACCCATGGATTTTAGTCATGTTCTTATTTAGCACGTTTATTCCGGCAGTTTCACTCGGCTATGAAGAGATCGATGTCAAAGCCGGCGGAACATTGACCGGAAAGGTCACCCTTAAAGACTCCCCTCCTCAAGCGAGGATATTCCATTTAATTACCTCTCCGAATATGGACTTTTGCGGAAAAATTTCCGACGGAAAAGGGAACCGTTTACTCGAAGAATTCAGTATTGATGAAAAAGGGGGATTTAACAATGTGGTTGTGTTAATCGTGGGAATTGAAAAAGGGAAGCCTTTTAATTACACCCCCGACGTGACGGTTCAAAATTGCCAGATTTCACCCTTTGTCACTCCTGTAAGAAATCATCATGCCATCAACCTGATTAACCACGATCCTGTCATTCATGATGTTCAGACGTATACCTTAAAAGATCAATATACCTTTGCCATGTTTAATAAACCTTTGACACCCAAAGAAACGGTGGTCAAGCAGGTCAAGTTCCGTCCGGGCCATTATATTTTTAGAGTCCAATGCGGTGTTCATGCCTTTATGCAATCCTGGGGGATCGGGGTGGGGAATCCCTATTTTACGGTCACGTCAAACAATGGGACTTTTTCTATTTCTGACATCCCCCCCGGAGAATACGATGTCATTGCCTGGCATCCCTTGATGGATCCTTCTGTCCAGAGGATAAAAATCCCTTCGGACGGCAAGATCGAAGCCTCTTTTGAATTTAATTCGCAAAACGTTCATATCCCGGAGCATGACCTTCAAACCGGCTATCGTTTTGATACCGCCCTGCTACCGGAAAAGATTCCCGCTCCGACGATCCTCCCGCAACGGTCCAGGGCGGCTGTCGAATGACGATCAACACTCTTTTTTAAACGACCCTTGTTCTTCCCTCCGTTTCGGATATTGAAATCCCTTTTTTTTGTTTTAAGCCTGGGGTCCCTCTTTTTCTTGTTTTTCTTACCTTTTATTTTGCTGAAAAGCTCCCTTGCGGCAACAGGCCCCGACAAAATGCCGGGAATGATTTTTATCAAAGGAGGCTGTTTTGAAATGGGAAACAGCTTTGACGAGGAGATGACAGATGAAAAGCCGGTTCATACGGTTTGTGTCGATGATTTTTATCTCGGTGAAACCGAAGTCACCCAGGGAGAATGGAAAAAAGTAATGGGGAGCGACGCTGTTGCTTATTTTCGAACGCCTGACCGGCCGGTAGAAGAGGCGATGTGGGATGACGCCCAGGCTTTTATAAAAAGATTCAATGAGCAGACCGGACAGAAATACCGCCTTCCCACCGAAGCGGAGTGGGAATATGCCGCCAGAGAGGGTGGAAAAAAAGAGAGATGGTCCGGAACAAACAATGAAAAAGATCTTGGCAAATATGCCTGGCATTTCGATAATTCAAACAATGAGACCCATCCTGTCAAACAAAAACTTCCCAATCAATTAGGGCTCTATGATATGAGCGGCAATGTCTGGGAATGGGTGCAGGACTGGTACGATCAGGCGTATTACACTAAAACCCCGAGAGACAATCCTAAAGGTCCGGAAAAAGGGAAATATCTGGTGTTGCGCGGAGGAGCATGGAACAGCCGGGCCGATTTTGTACGGGCAGATTTCAGATTCAAAGACACGCATGACAAAAGTTTTAATTATTTCTGCGGGTTCCGGATGGCCCTTTCTCCCCCTTCATCCCGGCCGGAAAAATAGCCCTTTCTCCGTTTCATAAAAGTTAAATAATCAGGAGTTTAATCCTGTTTTTCATAAAAATTGTTGACTTTATACCCTAAATTAAATATATATGATTCTTCTCTGAACCTGGAAATTACAATTTTATTTTTTATCTTTAAAAAAATCCTGCACATTCATTTTTCATTGAGTCTATTTATGAAAAATATAATCTTTAAAAAATCCTGCACAAACCAAAAAAAGAGGGGGAGGAACCATCATGTTCACCATCAAAGGTATTTTCCAAAAAGGCCTGCACCTTTTTGGCATTGTCTCATTCCTGACGCTGGGTATCCATCCGGCAGTTGCCGGCGATCCGGCCAGCTATAAAAAAGTTTCCGCATCGGACGAAGCCCATCCGTCTGATGCTTCCTGGCAGCAAAAATTAAAACAGCAGATCGAAGCCGAAGACACTATGGAAGGCCGTGCCGGGCATTCTGAAAAAGTCGACGCCGCGATGAAAAAGCTCATGGACGAGATTGAAGCGGCATCCCCTCAGTCTTCCCATTCAAACCATTCCGGACACGCAGGCCCTTTTCAAGACCTTGGCACGATGCAGCAGATGGACAGAGGTTTTCTGCTCGGTCCGGTTGCCAATATGGAAAGTGTCGCCACAGGGGGGAAATGTCCGGCAAATGCTCCCGTCCGGACTCTGGATATCAGCGCGATTAACGTGGAGATTACGTTAAACCAGTGGCTCGACTATCATCCCGGTTATATGTATGTGTTGACCGAAAATATTCCTGCCGTGAGGGCCGAAGAAAAGAGAAACCAGGAAGCGAGAAAAATGCCGGGGTATAACCCGGGGGCTGTCTCCACCGGGTTGCAGGGCGATATGATTCAGCCTTTATCCATCCGGGCGATCAGGAAGGCTCCCACATGTTCCACAGCCATGTCGGAAGAGAATCTTCCAGTCTTGGACTGATCGGATCATTTATGGTCGAGCCGGCAGGTTCAAAGTTTCTTGACCCGCTCACAGGAAAAGAGAGCAAAAGCGGCTGGGAAATGATGATCGCCAACGACAAGGCCGGAAATACCACCCAGTATGACTTTAATGAACAGAACCAGGTGTTCAGTCTGGAAGGGCATGAATGGCCGTTTAAACCGGAAATGACCGGCGCCGACATGCTGAGCAGCCTCCAGTTTGGAAGCTCCGAAAACCTGGATGTCTTTATCAAACAGGGCGCCGGAGGGCCTCTTCATATTCCGGGCGATTATATATGGCAGAATCACAGAATGCCTTATATGGAGTCGGGGCAGTGGGGTTACCTCAGGGTCCTTCCTGCCGGGGATCAGAGGGTTCTTCCTCTGAATGCCGACAGAAAAATCAATACCGCGAAAGAGGCTCCGGAAAAAGGGAATGTCGGGTCTCTTTCTATGCGGGATAAATAAAAAAACAAAGTGACGTTCAGGTCAGGCTCCCTCAATCGAGAGGTTAAAAATGGCCACCGTTTCTCCGGGTGGAACCCTCTCACTTGACTTTGAGTTTGATTCCTCCGAGATCAGACACTCCAATTATGATGCATTCGTAAAAAATCTGAAAGAGCGGTTTTTTGTCATTCCCGTGCAAACGGGAATCCAGTTTTTTCAAGTAGTTATCTGCTCCCTAGATTCCCGCTTTCGCGGGAATGACGACTTTTTACGAGACCATCAATTATGATATTCAGAAAAAATTCAGAATCGGTACGGAGGCGCATCAACATGGAGAGATCCTGGGTTGCGAAACGCCGTTCTGCACAAATGGGAAATAGGTCTTTTTAGATCAAACCTCTTTTAATCAGTTCATTTTTAAGATGGACTTCACCCTGAAAATGTATTGACGGTATTCCCATTTTTTCAGCCCCTTCCGCGTGTCCTCTTATGTCGTCAATAAACAAGCATTCTTCAGGCGACGAATTCGTTCTGGATAAAACTTCACGGAATATTTCAGGATGGGGTTTCAACGCCCTTAACGAATAAGAATAAAAGCGGTGATCAAAATATCCAAGAAAGGGATAAGTTTCCTCGAGATACCGGCTGTGGAGGATATTGGTATTTGACAGGATGGAGAGCTCGTACCGCTCTTTTAATGTTTCGATCAGGCCGATCATTTCATTCCGGGGGGCAAAAATGGGAGAAAACATCAAATCGAACGAGGGGACGCCCATTTCCTGATCGAAATTTTCATTCAACCGGGCGACCAGTTCAACGGGACCGATCTCTCCTTTTTCGAATCTTACGAAGAAATGTGATTTGAAAAGGAAATCGTAGACGGCATCTTCGGATGTTTTAAAATATTCCGCCAGCCTTCGGGAGGCGAGATGAAGGTCAAAGTCAACGAGCGTATTCCCCAGATCAAAAATGAAATGGTTAATCTCCAAATTAATTTTTCCTTCCTTCAGATTTTGACCCTCGTTTTTGGAAAAAAATGGTGAGGACTCCGGAATAATTATGCCATTGGGGACCGCATTGGG
>JACQBY010000009.1 GCA_016201875.1 Nitrospirota bacterium | reverse complement strand
TATTTTAAGCCGGGACTCTAATTTTTTTACCGCGATGGAGCTGGGGATGGCTGAAAGCGTCGGAGCCGGAGCTTCTTATTTTGATCATTATCTCGAAGCGATTAAAAAGGTCACCCCGGAGGAGATTCAGCGGGCCGCCAATAAATATTTCTCCCCCGGGACAAAAACAACCGGAATTCTGATTCCGGCGTCTCATGATAAAAATTAATGTGCCTCAAGAGGTTAAAAATGATGATCCGGATTTTTGCAATGATGCTGTTCTGTTTGTTTTTGAATGCCTCCCCCTCTTTGGCGGCTCTTTCGGCCAAAAAGATTGCGATGCAAAACGGGGCGGCCCTCCTCCTTCTTGAAAATCACTCCCTCCCGATGGTCCAGATGGAGCTCCTGGTCCGGGCGGGGTCTATCCTCGATCCTTCGCCGAAAGCGGGGCTGGCCTGGCTGACGGCAAACCTCCTTGAAGAGGGGACAGAAACTCGCTCTTCTAAACAGATCGCCGATGAGCTCGATGCCATCGGGACCGACTTTGCGGTCTCCCCCGGATCCGATTACGCAACCTTTTCCATGAAACTCTTAAAAAAGGATCTCGACAGAGGGGCAGGCCTCTTCTCCGATATTCTCCTCCATCCCGCTTTTCCGGAAGAAGAGGTCCTGCGGGGGAAAAACCAGCTCCTCGGCCATTTAATGGATGAAAAAGACGATCCTGAATCGATTGCCGATAAGGCTTTTGAAAATGCCCTGTTTAAAGAACACCCCTATCATCACTCCGCCGAAGGGGATGAGGCCTCCGTTAAAACAATCTCCCGCGACGATCTGGTGCGGTTCTACAAAACGGCCTACCATTCCAATGGGGCGATCCTGGTTCTGGTCGGAGATTTAACCGAATCGGGGGCAAAAACCCTTTTTGAGAAATATTTCGGGAGCTGGAAACCGGCGCCGTCCGTCCCATCAAAAAATCCGCTCCCCGCCAAAATCGGCAAAAAAGAGACGATCCTGATCGATAAGGATCTGACTCAGACCTCGGTTATTTTCGGAAATATCGGCATTAACAGAAATAATCCCGATTATTATCCGTTGCAGGTCATGAATTATATTCTGGGAGGGGGCGGTTTTTCCAGCCGCATGCTGGCCAATATCCGGGACAACAAAGGACTGGTCTACAGTCTCGACAGCCATTTTTATCCCTCCTTTGAAACCGGAAGTTTTAAGGTGATTCTCCAGACCAAAAACAGCTCCGCCAATCAGGCCATCGATGAAGCGCTGAAAGAAATCAGGAAGATACAGGCCGATCCGGTAACCCCGGACGAACTTCAGGAGGCAAAAGATTATCTCGTCGGGAGTTTCCCGTTAAAAATGGATACCAACAGCAAGCTCGCCGGGATGTTGATTTATCAGGAATTTTACGGGCTCGGGCTCGATTATTATGAAACCTATTCCAGACGGATTAAAAACGTTACCGTCCAGGATGTTCAGCGGGTGGCCAGACAATATCTCGACCCCGACCATTTTCTTCTGGTCGCGGTCGGAAAACTCTCCGAAGCCAATATCCCATTAGCCGATGTAAAACTCCCCGATACCCTCTCAAAAGAACCGGAGCCTTCAAAAAACCATGCACACCATTGAACAGAAATACAAAACTTTAAAAGAGATCATCTCAAAATATGATTCTCTCCTGGTCGCTTTTTCAGGGGGGGTTGACAGCGCCCTCCTCTTGAAAGTGGCGCATGACCTTCTGGGTCAAAAGGCCGCAGGCTGTACCGCCGTTTCATCTACCCTCCCCCGGCAGGAGAAAGAGGCCTCCCGGCAGGTCGCAGTCGAAATCGGGGCGGCTCACTTTTTTATCGAGTATGACGAACTGGCCATCCCGGGTTATGCGGAAAACCGGGGAAACCGCTGTTTTCTCTGTAAAACCGAACTCTTTACCCATTTAAAAAAAACCGCCCTTGAAAAGGGATTCCAGGCTGTCGCCTACGGCGCCAATCAGGACGATTTGAAAGAATATCGCCCCGGAATGGAGGCCGCCCGGGAGTTCCAGGTCGCCGCCCCTCTCCTTGAAGCCTCGATGACCAAAGAAGAGATCCGCCAGCTGAGCCGAACGCTCGGCCTTTCCATCTGGGACAAACCTGCCATGGCCTGCCTTTCATCGCGGATCCCTTATGGAATGGAAATTAACCCCCGGCGGCTCGCGGAAGTGGAAAAAGCAGAACTCGTTTTAAAGGGGTACGGGTTCATTCAATGCCGGGTCCGCCACCACGACGCCATCGCCCGGATTGAATTATCGGGGGATGAAATGATCCGGCTGTTCGACAAATCTTTGAGGGAAAAGGTAATCGCGGACCTGAAGGAGATCGGATTTAAATTTGTGACGATTGATCTTGAAGGGTATCGGCCAGGAAGTCTATCTGGACATCCTGGCCGCTGATAAGGGTTCATTTTCGGCATCCGGAGTTTTCCGATTTTGTTACAGTCCTTCGCGGAGAATATCGGCCATCTCTTCTTCGACCCTTAGCCTGAAGGGGCGATCCCCGGCAAACGTTTCTCTCG
>JACQBY010000197.1 GCA_016201875.1 Nitrospirota bacterium | reverse complement strand
GCTTTGACTTTGGTCAGTTTTTTCTTCAATCTTTCTACTTTCTTGACTAACGGATCGGTGGTTGCCATCTTTTCTCCTTGGTTTTATCTCGTTTCATTAGATTGGGTAATATCACTTGCCTACCAGTCTTTATAGGCGGTTTTGTCTATTGCTCTCTCCTGGCTCTTTGTATAAACGTCAAAAATGTCGTCCTGGCACCATTGTTCGGAATCGGGTTCATCGGAATTGCACCGGAATCCCCAATCGGTGGATTTCGTCATCGGATCAACCGGAATTTTTCTGAGGTACCTCTTTACCGTCTCCTTGGGCGAAAGGGGGTTTTTAACCCCTTTGATCAGCACGTCCAGACTCTTCGGATACCCGGTTTCTCCGGCCACTTCACCGGCTATTGTCGTCCCTTTATAAGGAATGGTAAAATAGTCCCCATGAAATTCATCAATGGCTTCTCTCATAGCGCGAAGGGCCTGGCGGAGTTCGATCTCTTTTGCCCGTTTTGCCGCCATCTTTGAAAAGGGTAAAACCATGGATGCCAGAATCATAATAATAGAAAGGGTAATCAACAGCTCTAATAGCGTCAGTCCCCTGATGCGCGGCTGATTGATTTTATTTTGGCGAAGATTGATGAAACCCTCCCTATTGGACTTTAATCATTCCGCTGTTCAGATGAACAGGAAGAAGGCCTTTGGCGGAACTCTGCAAACGCGCCGCTGTTATGGAGACAAAACTCTCCCCTTTCCGTTTTCCGAGAAAAGTCAAGGTCGCAATCGCTCCTCCCCCGCTTTTTCCCTCCCCTTTTCCAACCCTCAAAAGATGGACGTTAATCATCCCCGTTAAAGCGTTCACCGAGGTGACAAACGACGTTTGCGCCCCGTCGCTTTTCATAAAGCCTCCTTCAACCGCTTTTTTTAAATCAAGGACGGCCGGGTTGTAATTCAGCGTAATATCAATCTCAGAAAGGTCATTAACGCCATCGGCGAACAGGTCGATGCTGGTTTCCTGCCCTTCAAAAACCTGGCCCGCGGGAGGAACCACCTGAAGGCTTGCCTCTCCGCCACCCTCATCCGGCAGAGGAACCGCCGGAACCCCCCTGGGGAGAACCGGCAACGGAGGGAGCGGAGGGGTTCCGGATGACGCCGGGCTCACAGGCGTTTCCCCGGCTCCTCTCCGGACATCGCCCACTAACGGGAATTCCGCAAACAGCGGTTTGGTGGAATAACTTTCTTCCGTTCCGGACCAGAAGCTCTGTAAATCTTTTGAAGGCGTTTCAAGTCCATGAATGATGTGAGGGGTTATGGTCAGCAAAATATCGGCCTTTGACTTTCCTTTGTCTTTTCCCGAGAAAAAGACTCCGAGGAGGGGGATGTCGCCGAGTCCTGGAATTTTGGTTTCCGTTTTACGGTCTTCGTCCCGGATCATTCCCCCGATGACGGCAGTTTCCCCGTCTCTTAAATTCAAAGAGGTATCGGCGGTCCGCTGTCCGAATTTGAACTGCTTGATACCGCCCCCCAGATCGACCTGATCTCCCAATGACGAAACTTCCAGGCTGAGTTTGATGGTAATATCATTATTTAAATGGATCGCCGGCTCTGCCGAAACTTTTATCCCCACGTCTTTAAATTCAGTCTGGGTGGCCGTTGTCGGCGTGACGGCAATCCCCGGAGCCGCAACGCCAGTCGTAGAACTCAATAAAATCGGAACCCGGTCCCCAATATTGATTTTTGCCGCCTTTCCATCCAGTACGCGGATCCTGGGATTGGCCAGGGTTTTGGCATTCGACTCGGTCTTTAAGAAATCGACAAACAGTTTAGGCACAATAAACTGAAACACCTGATCGTTTAGATTTTTCAAGGTCGCCACATCAATAACCCCCGGCGTAAACTGCGTGGTATTACTCCCGACAGCCGTATTGCCCCCCATCAGGGCGCTTATCCTGTAATTATCCAGCGTAAAGCCATACCGGAGAGAGTCTGTGCTTTGAACCTCCAGGATTTCAAACTCCAGCATGACCTCTCCCACTTTCCGGTCGTTCGCTTCAATGATTTTTTCGGCCAGTTTGATTTTTTCAGGCGACTCCCGGATTGTGATCGAATTCAACTCATCGTTGATCTGGATCCTTCTGATTTCGAGCATGGTCCTGAGAAGATCGCCGATCTGTTTGGCTTTGGTATTCGACAGGTAAAAAATCCGGATCATCAGATCCTGATACTGATCAACCTTTTGCTTCGTTTTAGGGATAATCAGGATGGTGTCTTCACTGATTTTTTTCATAAAAAGGCTGTTGGTGGCCAGGATCAAATTGAGCGTTTCCTTAAAAGTCGCATCTTTGACGAAAATGGTGACATTATCATCCCTCACATCTTTATCAAAAAGGATATTGATCCCTGCCGTCTTCGAAAGAAGCTCAAAAACCTCTTTTAACCGGGCGTTATGAAATTTCAAGGTGATCGGCTGGCTCGATTTTAAAGAAAGGTCGGTTCCTTCCTGTTTGATCGCCTCTTTTGACACATTTAATCCGACCAGAGCTTCCTTCACCGTTTCATTTTCGGGATTCAAGGCAAACGCCTTTTCGAGTTCCTCCGCCGCCCCTTCCAGATGGCCTGCCTTAATCAATTTCACGCCCGATTGATAATGGTCTTCCGATTCCTTTAAACGGGTCGCCCGGATCAGAGCGGTCTGGTATTCCGATTTTGCGGGGTCAAAGACAAGCGCTTTCCTGAATTCTGTGATCGCCTCATCGATATTTTTTGCTCTTTCAAGCTCCTTCCCTTTTAAAAGGTGGAGGCCTCCCGCTTTTGATCTCACCTGATAGAGCTTCACCTTGAGGTTCTGATCGTCAGGATGTTTCTTTGCCTCTTCCAGATAAATTTCAAAAGCTTCATCCCACTTTTCTTCCTGAACTCTCTGGTCAGCCATTTGAATCTGTCTTGAAGTAAAACAGGAGGTCAGAAGAGGCAATACCAGAAGATACACCAGCGCTTTTTTAATCATAATCCGCCTTTTTTTTATTTTATTTTATTGCTCCGGAAATAGGCTACGGTCCTCTCGAGTCCCATCTTCAGGGGGACCTTCGGCTCCCATTCCATGCCTTTCTGGATTTTTGAGTAATCGAGACAGCTCCGGATCTGCTCCCCTCTCTTCTCAGGGCCATGGATCTCTTTAATGGTCGACTCCGTAAGGCCCTGAAGGAGTTTAAACAACTGATTGACCGGCGTTTCTATCCCGGTTCCGACATTAAAATAACCGGTCTGAACCGGTTTGGCGTTCATCGCCACCATATTGGCATCGACCACATCGTCCACAAAAACGTAATCGCGCGTCTGCATCCCGTTGCCGTTAATGATCACCGGCTCATTCCGGAGCATTTTT
>JACQBY010000188.1 GCA_016201875.1 Nitrospirota bacterium | reverse complement strand
TATCATTTTTGGGAGGGATGAAGAAGGTTCTCGGGGATTTTATTTTTTTCGATCAATGCCTCAATTTCTTTCTGGTGATCGCTGTAATAACTTAATGCGTCAAAGACCTGTGCGAGTGAAAGGTGTGGGAGATGAATGACAATTTCTTCCGGGGAGAGGCCTAGTTTCCAGTTTTCAACAATGGCCCGAACAGATGTTCTTGTTCCTTTGATGATCGGTTCGCCGCCTGAGATTTCAGGATCCCGGCCAACATAACAATGTTCAGTCGTTTTCATGTTTTTATTATGATACAAAAGATTAAATTCTGTCAAACGTAATATTTTTTTGGAAAAGGGGACAGGCTACTTTTTCTTACTTTTGTTTATTGTATCCTTGAAAAAGTAGCCTGTCCCCTTTTCCGTCTTTGCTATCGGATGGTCATGACAGGACACCTGGACAGCCGCACCACTTTTTCTGCCACGCTCCCCAGGAGGACATGCTCCACACCTGTCCTGCCATGGGTTCCCATGACGATCAGGTCGATTTTTGCCTGTTCCGCTTTGAGGACAATTTCACGGGTGGGATTGCCGACCACAAGAGACGTTTTAACCGTTACCCCTTTAATCCGCAATCCTTTACTTAAATTCTTAATCAGGGTGTCCGCGATGCTTCTCATCGCTTCGCTGTTATCGACCACCATAAAAGCATCGGTTGTGGTGTAGGGAAAAGGCTCAATGACATGAAAAAGGAGAATCTTCGCCCGGAATTGTTTGGCCGTCATGACCGCATAATCGAGCGATTTTTCAGATTGCGGCGAAAAATCCGTGGGGACCAGAATGGTTTTAAAGGTTGCCGGTTTTTTTTTCTTTTTAATCATTTTTTCCCCTGAATGGATGGTTAGTTAGGCTCCACTATAAATTAAATCTGGATGAATATGCAAATAGACTCTAATGAAGAGCGCTCAAGAGAAGGAGTTTGGTTGATTCCCTGAATCCAAAGATCAGCTGGCGGCCTGTATCAAAAATGGGGTACCGGATCATATCGGGATTGCCAGTCTGGAAGCCAAGAATCTCTTTGGCTGAAAAATCAAAAGGGTTTTCAGATAATTCCGCTTTTTTGGCCCCTTTGGGGGCGTAGAGGCTAAATATTCCATCCGGCAATTTATTGGCCAGTAAGAGAAGTTCTTTACCGGTCAAGGGCTGTTTAAAAATATCCCGAAAAGTGTAAGCGATTCCCTCATTTTTACACCAGGCCATGGCATCACTGCACATGGGACAGCCGGAACGACCATAAAGTATTAATTTCATTTGATCTCATTGGCCCATTAATAAGGGCTCATCTACATTTTTATATTTACTTGAGGGTTTCGTAAAAAATCTGAAAAAGTAGTTTTTTGTCATTCCCGCGAAAGCGGGAATCCAGTTTTTTCAAGTAGTTATGTGTTTCCTAGATTCCCGCTTTCGCGGGAATGACGATTTCTTACGAAACCATCTTACTCGATTGAAAGAGATTCTATCAATCAGAAAAACCGAATGATGACATTACAACAAAATTGTCGCACCTTACACATTGTCCTACATTTTTGAATGATTTTGAAAGTCCTTGTCCTATCAGTTTTTAAAATTATCATTTTAAATCAGTAGGATAAGTCAATTATTTAATCTGGCATACCTATTGCTCTATAGTTCAGTTTAAATGAAAGAAATTATCGCTTTAATCAGGCCATCCAATGCATTAGTCACTAAACGGAATCTTCAATCAGAAGGGTTTCCTGCTTATACGACTTTTCGTGTTTTGGGGAGAAGCCGCCAAAGAGGCCTTCGATATTCCTCCAGGACCTTCTTTTTTTGGAGAGGAAGAAAAGAAAAAAACGGAATTCAGTTTGTTCCCAAAATATATCTTTCACTTGTTGTTGCCGACCGGGATGTGACGCTGGTCGTCCAAAGTATTATCAGGTCAAACCAGACGGGCAAAGCCGGAGACGGGAAAATATTCGTTCTTCCCGTGGACGATGCATTTCAAATTAGAAATAAATTAAAAGGGGAGGTTTGTCTCCAATGAAAATGATCAAAGCCATTATTCGTCCGGAAAAAGAAGGGGACGTTTTGCGCCAATTAGAGTCGGAGGAAATTTATGGAATGACGAAGGTGGATGTTTTAGGGCGAGGAAAGCAGCGGGGGGTACAGGTTGGAGATACGATATACGAAGAGTTATCTAAATTAATGCTGATCATTGTGGTCAAGGATGATGAATGCCAAAAGGCGGTCAATGCCATTTCAAAGGCCGCTTTTACCGGTCATTATGGCGATGGAAAAATTTTCATTTCACCGATGGAAGAAGTTTATACCATTCGAACAGGGGAGACTCAAACATGACACTGATTAAATCAATCAAACAGGGGCACCCCGGATCATTATTTTCGGCCTTTCTTTATTTTGATATCAGTTTTATGGTATGGGTATTGCTTGGACCTCTGGCTTTATATGTGACGCAAGATCTTGCTTTAACGTCGACGCAAAAGGGGATCATGGTTGCCTTTCCACTTCTGGGCGGAGCTTTTCTCCGGCTTCCTGCGGGGTTTTTAACAGATTATCTGGGACCCAAAAAGACGGGAATGTTAGGTCTGGTTCTGACCATGATCCCTCTGATATGGGGGTGGCTGTTTGCCGGTTCTTTTTCGCAGATTTTAGCGATGGGTCTTTTGCTAGGTGTTGCCGGGGCCAGTTTTGCGGTGGCTCTCCCGCTGGCCAGCCGGTGGTACCCCGCGGAACACCAGGGGATGGCGATGGGAATCGCGGGCGCGGGAAACAGCGGAACGGTTGTTGCGGCATTGGCGGCGCCGCAACTGGCCGCGATATGGGGATGGCATACGGTTTTTGGCCTGGCGCTCATTCCTGTTTTAGTGACTCTGGCGATTTTTTTCATTCTGGCCAAAGATAGCCCTTCTCAGCCGAAACCGCAGAAATTCCGGTCCTACCTGCAGATTCTCAAAGTTTCAGACTGCTGGTGGTTCAACTTTTTTTATGCCGTGACCTTTGGAGGGTTTGTCGGTTTGGCCAGTTATTTGCCGATCTTTTTTCATGACCAGTATGGATTAAGCAAAGTCATGGCCGGAAATCTCATGGCGCTCTGTGTCTTTGCCGGTTCATTTTTCCGTCCTGTGGGAGGATATCTTTCCGACCGGCTGGGAGGCGTGAAAGTTCTCTCGGTGTTGTTTGTTTCTGTGGCGCTCTTAACGGCGGGAATGGGGATGCTCCCTTCCCTGAAATGGGGGGTTTTCTTTCTGTTTTTGACCCTTCTTTGTTTAGGAATGGGAAATGGGTCGGTCTTTCAGATCATTCCGCAAAGGTTTAAGGCTGAGGTGGGGGTGATGACCGGAATTGTGGGCGCCGCGGGAGGCCTGGGAGGTTTTTTTCTTCCCACTGTTTTTGGCTTATTAAAAGATGTCACCGGATCTTTTGGAAGCGGTTTTTTTGCGTTTAGCGGAATTGTTTTTTGCGGGTTCGTCAGTCTGGTCTTTATTTATCAAAGATCATGGAAAAGACGGAAGTGGCTGGTGTCTCCCGAATCTTCTCAGGGATTGACTCCGTCCGGGAGGGTATCCATGAACGTGGTCTGGGGCGGATAACTGATCCGTCGATAAGGGGCTATTTGCTGCGTTCTTGTCCAGCGGTCTCCTTAAGGTTCCTTTTTCGTCATTCCCGAATGGTTTTATCGGGAATCCAGTTTCAGTAAAGTCAATACCTTATAGATTCCCGCTTCCGCGGGAATGACAATGTTGTTGTGAATAAATTGTTTTTCAACACCCCATTTGGTGATAGCAATGAATTTATGGTTTACCAATAAACAGCGGCAAAACAGGGTTCCTAAAATTCATCAGAAACCGGTAGACCGGTGGGTCTATACGACTTGCGGCTACTGTTCCACCGGGTGCGGAATCGAACTGGGAATAAAAGATGGAAAAGCCGTGACCGTCCGGGGGAAAAGCGATCATCCGGTCAATCAGGGGAAGCTTTGTTTAAAGGGGATCTGGGAATTTGAAGCGATGACGACCCGGGAGCGGGGAGAAGTTCCTCTTTTAAGAAAGGAAAAAGGGATTTCTCCGGAACGGGTAACCTGGGACAAAGCTCTGGATCATACCGCTTCTGAATTTCATCGGATCATGAAGACTTACGGAAAAGATGCGCTGGCGGTTGTCAGCACCGGTCAGATTTATACGGAAGAGTTTTATGCCCTGGGCAAGCTGGTCCGGGGAGGGTTTGGGACCAATCATTTTGATGGAAATACCACCCTTTGCATGGCAAGCGCCGTTTCAGGATATAAAAGGTCGTTTGGAAGCGATGGTCCGCCCGGGTGTTATGACGATTTTGAACATACGGAATGTTTACTCGCTTTCGGTTCCAATTTAGTGGAATGTCATCCGATTATTTATTACCGGCTGAAGACTGAACTGGAAAAACGCCATTTTCCGGTGATCGTTATCGATCCGAGAGTGACGATGTTCGCCCAGATGGCCGACATTCATCTTCCCATTTTACCCGGAACCGACGTTGTTCTGTTGAACGCGCTGGCGCATGTCATTTTGGTGGAGGGGTTGCACAACGAAGATTATATGGCTTCCCATACCGAAGGGTTTTCTGAATTTATGTCGATGGTTTTCAAATTTACCCCGGCTTACGCGGAGAAAATCACCGGTATCCCGAGAGAGACCATTATCAGGGTTGCCCGGATTTATGGCAGGGCAAAATCGGCGATGTCGATATGGACCATGGGAATTAATCAGTCCACCCATGGATCAGATGGCGTCGTCGCCATCAATAACCTTGCGCTGATGACGGGGAATATCGGAAAGCCGGGAGGAACCTCGCTGTCCATTACCGGCCAATGTAATGCGATGGGAACCCGTGAATTTTCATCCTGCTCCGGCCTGCCGGCCTACCGTCAACTTGAAAAACCGGAACATCGGAAAGAAATGGCCGAATTCTGGGGAGTCGATGAATCCATTTTTCCGGCCAAACGGGGTTTACAGATGACCGATATCTTTCCGGAAATTGAAAAAGGGAACATCAAAGGACTCTGGCTCATTGCTACCAATCCGATGACCTCGATGCCGGATACCGGTCGAATTGAAAAAATGTTAAATCAACTCGAGTTTTTAGCCGTCCAGGATATTTATTATTCTGTGGAATCGGCCCAATATGCGGATGTGTATCTCCCCGCGGCCATGTGGAGCGAAAAGACAGGGACTTTTACGAATACAGAAAGAAGGGTTAACCTGGTTGAAAAAGCGGTTGAGCCTCCTGGTGAAGCAAAACCTGATTTAGAAATATTTGTCGAGCTGGCAGAAAAAATGGGGCTCGGGTATTTAATGAAGAATAAAACCGCCGAATCCGTTTTCGCTGAAATGGGAGAGGTGAGCCGCGGGAGGTTATGCGATTATTCAGGAATGGATTACGATTTGCTGAAGCAATACGGAGGGATCCAGTGGCCGGCAAAAGATTTGGGGGCCTTCGTAAACGACACTCAATGCCCCCAATCCCCGTTTTCGCACAGGCAAAGCCTGATGCTCAAACCTGGGTTCCGCAGCAAAGCTGAATCTTTAGGCGGTTTCAACGATTCAGAAGCTAAACCGGGAACGCCCCGATTATATTCAGACGGCCTGTTTCCAACTGAATCAGGAAAAGCGAAACTTATTCCGCTTGATTTCATAGATAACAACGAACGGCCCGATTCGGAATACCCGTTCTGGTTGAATACCGGCCGGGTGATTGAGCACTGGCATACCCGCACAAAAACAGGGAAAAT
>JACQBY010000187.1 GCA_016201875.1 Nitrospirota bacterium | reverse complement strand
TCTTTATTTAATTTCTGGGCCATCATGTTCACCAGGATCTCTTTTTTTGCCTGTTCAACCTCGTCAAGAAAAACGGGGTCTTTGTCCATTCCCGCTTTTTTGGCTTCTTGAGTTAGAATTTCACGGTCGACAAGAATATTGACGAATCTTTTCTTTTCGTCAGGATTGGCAAGCTGGGCTTTTGATTGGGGAGGGACAGAGGCCAGGGCCTTCTGGTAATCGTCGGTGGTAATGGAGACGCCGTTGACATTTGCCAGTTCTTCGGCAAAAGCAGAAAATGCTAAAAGGGAAACCAGACCTATCGTTAAAATGCTGAGTTTTTTCACAATATTCTCCTTAAAAAGTGATCCATAATGAATTTGGGTAATTTATCATGGGAGGGGAAGGAAGGCAAGCTAAACCTGATCGGCTGTTCCGATCTGGATGCCCCGTGATTTGTTAATGGACATAATCATGCGGCGAATGGCTGATTTTTCGTCATCAGAAATATTAACGAACTCCATTCCCATTCCGGGGAAATAGAGAATCTTTTCAAGTTGATTCCTGGTCCAGACCACTTTGCCCCTGGCATTGATGACCCGCAGCGGAGTGTCGGGAAGGGTGAATTCAATATTGAACTCGGATCCCTTTTGAAGGGGTTCCGGAGTTTCAATGAAGAGGCCTCCCGTTCCTAAAGTTCCGGTAATACTCTCGTTCCAGACGCCCGACGGGTTTTGATATTTGATTTTGACCGCAAGAGAAGTTCTTAAGTTTTTCCGGAGGAGATTTTTATTGGACTCCACGAGAAAACCAAACAGCTCTTCCAGTCTGATGGATTTAACGAGGAGGCCTTCTGAATCGTATAAAGAGAGCGTTTCTTCGGAAGGGTTAACCCGCAGGGAATAGTCTTTGAACTTTGAACAATTCAACGCGGGAAAACTCATGAGTGATTTATCCATGGCTCCAGTTCGGTTAAATATTTCTCTCCTTTAAAGTTAATTCTTGTTCTTAAGAGGGTAAAGTTTTTATCTTCAAGCGTTTTAGCCAACGCTTTGACAGCCTCTGCCGGAGTCTGAAAGGGGGGTGTTTCCACATGGGACTCTTCGTATGTGAATTGTATGAAGTAAGACCGATCTTTTTTATAAACAGAAAAGTTCCTGTTAAATGAGCGTTTCCTTGGATCAAAACCTTCGACTTGATGGATTTCTGCAGGTGTCATGCGCTCTCCAACTTAAAGCCAGATGGATGGGAAGGGTTAAGTCTAAACAAAAATATTTTTATACAGGAATTATCAATTTTTGTAAAGAAAAACTTATATTCCTCTACTCCTGGTTGACAATCGGGTCAGGGGGTACATATAATCAAAAAGGACAATGATCAATATTCCGAATTTTCTCACGCTTTTCCGTATCGTATTAATCCCTTTTCTGATCAATTGCCTCATCTATAAATATTATACGCTGGCGCTGGGTATTTTTATACTGGCATTTGTTACGGATGGATTGGATGGGTTGATTGCCCGGCTGGCGAATCAGAGGACATTGCTTGGAACATACCTCGACCCTCTGGCCGATAAGCTTTTTCTGGTCGCTTCTTTTATCACCCTTTCAATAACCGGTGTGGTTCCTGTCTGGATTTCAGTGACGATTGTCAGCCGTGATATGATTTTAGTTCTCGGAACGATTCTAATGGATATGATCGAAATGAAGGTGAATATTACGCCTACCCTTGCCGGAAAAGTCTCGACGGTTCTGCAATTTCTTTATCTATTATTTGTTCTGTTCTTTATTACAGGTGATAAAAATCCGGAGAGCCTCTTTTTGCTGATGTTGATCACCATGGCCTTTACCCTCTTTTCGGGTTTTCATTATCTCTACAGGGGTTTTCTGAAATGATGATTCATCGTGAAAAGACAATGGCGCCAGGAGGGTTGTCGATTACCGGCGTTGAACCGGGAAGCATCGGCGAAGAGATGGAACTCGAGCCGGGAGACGAGCTTTTGACCATTAACGGAAAATTCCCCCGCGACGTCATTGATTACCGGTTTTTTATCGCCGAAGAAAACCTTCTGGTTGAAATCGGTAAAAAAAATGGCGAGAGATGGGAGCTTGACATCGAAAAGGGGTATGACGAAGATCTGGGGCTTGAATTTCCTCCGATGAAAATCCGCCAGTGTCCCAATGAATGCGAGTTCTGTTTTGTGGACCAGATGCCGGAGGGTTACCGGAAATCCCTTTATATCAGGGACGAAGATTACCGGTTCTCCTTTATGTACGGGAATTATATTACCCTGACGAATTTATCTAAAAAAGATAGAGAGCGGATTTTCGAGCAAAAATTGTCGCCTCTTTATATTTCGGTTCATACGACAGATGTCGAATTAAGAAAGAAAGTTTTACAGAATGACCATGCGCCTCCCATTCTCGAGATGATTTCGGAGCTGACCGGGGGGGGGATACGGCTCCATACCCAGATTGTCCTGACCCCCGGATTGAATGACGGCCTTTATCTGGAAAAAAGCGTGTTCGATCTCGCAAAATTCTATCCCCGCGTGATGTCATTGGCCGTTGTCCCGGTCGGTTTGACGAAATTCAGGGAAAAACTGGCTCCGCTTGAAAAGGTGACTCCCGAATATGCCCGGGAGGTGATTCATAAAATTCATCAATGGCAGGAAGAGTTCAAAAAAGAGTTCGGATATCCGTTTGTTTTCCCTGCGGATGAAATGTTTATCATCGGGAAGATCCCTGTTCCGGCCATAGAATATTACGAAGATCTCCCTCAACTGGAAAATGGCGTGGGAATGGTTTCAGCCTTTCTTTCGGATAGTGAAATGCTCGCAGAGGCGCTGCCCAAAAAATTAAAAAAGAAACAAACCCTTTCCATTGTCACGGGGGTTTCTTTTTATGATTATTTCAAAAAGATTCTGGAGGGGATCAAGATCCAGGGGCTGACCTTTCAACTCTTTCCGATCGTCAATGATTTTCTGGGCCATTCTGTTACCATGACCGGACTCATCGTCGGAAGGGATATCCTCTCACAATTAAAAGGGAAAAGTCTCGGGGACGCGCTGCTGGTTCCTTCGGTCGCGTTAAACGAGGAAAGCCATCTGTTTCTTGACGATACCCCTTTCAACTCTCTGGAAGAGGAACTTGGGGTTCCGGTGGTGTTCGTGGAATCCAATGCCAAAGGATTTTTCCAGTTCATAGAAAGTCTTGCGCCATGACCGGAAAAACCCGTGGTGTGGCGATTATCGGCCATCCTGTATCCCATTCGTTGTCTCCTCAAATGCATCAGGCCGCTTTTGACGCGCTTGAGCTCGATTACTGCTATCTCCCGTTTGATCTTTTTCCGAAAGATTTGAAGAAGGGGGTCCTGGCTCTTAAACTCCTCGGGTTCAGGGGGTTTAACGTCACCGTCCCGCATAAAACAAAGATTGTTCCTCTTCTGGACCAAATCTCCCGGGAAGCCTCCCTGATAGGGGCCGTCAATACCGTCTTGATTGAAAAAGGGAAACTGAAAGGGTTTAACACCGACGGGCCCGGTTTTATTGAATCTCTGAAGAGAGAGTGGCATTATTCCGTTCATAAGAAACATGTGGTGATCCTTGGCGCCGGGGGAGCCGCAAAGGCGGTTGCCGCCCAGATATGCCTTGAAAAGGCCGCATCGCTGGGGATTGTCAATCGAACGGTTTCAAAAGGAGAGATGTTAAAGAAACAACTCCAGAAAAGCTTTCCATCCATTAAAATCGCCGCTTTCCCTTCAAAGGGAGAAGCGTTAAAGGATTTTATCCGCCAGTCAGACCTTTTAATCAATGCAACTTCCCTTGGTCTTCACCCCGGAGACCCCTCCCCCTGCCCCCCTGACTATTTTTTCAAAGGGTTGAAAGTCGTCGATTTAATTTATAATCCTCCCATGACCGCTTTTCTTCGCGGAGCCGGAAAAAAAGGGTGCCAGACCCTGAACGGGTTAAGCATGCTCCTTTATCAGGGGGCTTTAGCCTTTAAAATCTGGACGGGAGAAATGCCCCCTGTCCGCCTCATGGCCGGAACCCTCCGTTAAATAAACGCCAGGTTTAAAAAAGCCGTTCCTGTTTGATCTTCAGTGGTTTGACAAAAAAAAGGTTCGCGGATACACTTCAAAACAAGTTGTTGAGCGTGTTTTCTCAACAGTTTATTTTGTTTGGAGATGGAATGGCCCCTGAAAAAATAGGTAAATTACTGGTCCAGGCAAAGCTGATTACCGAAGAAAATTTTCAGAAAGCGCTGATGACGCTCAAAAAAGATGGAGGCAATTTCACCTCTATTCTTGTGAAAATGGGCGCGGTGGAAGATATGAAGCTCCTCCAGTTCCTGAGCACTCAACTCAGGATTCCTTACCTTGATATTTTAAAGACTGAAATCGATCCTGCCGTGGTAAAGCTTGTTCCTTCGGAGCTTGTCCAGAAATACAAAGTCATTCCGGTCAAGCGAGCGGGTTCATTGCTCCATATCGCCATGATTGATCCCTCCAATATCTTTGCCATCGATGATATCAAATTCATGACGGGGTACGACGTTTCCCCTGTTCTGGCTTCAGAAAGCGGAATCCTGACGGCCATGACCAAGTATTACAATTCGAGCCAGCAGATCCAGACGATGCTCCAGAATATCGAAGACGAAGAAGTTGATATTCTTTCCTCCGAAGAGGAGGAGGTTGATGTCGGCAAGCTCACGGCAGAGGTGGAGGATGCTCCGGTTGTCAAGCTGGTGAATATCATTCTCGTTGAGGCGATCAAAAAAGGGGTCAGTGATATTCATATCGAGTGCTATGAAAAAAGGTTCCGGGTCCGTTACCGCCTTGACGGCTCCCTTATGGAGGTCATGGCGCCTCCCATGAAAATGAAAGCCGCCCTGATTTCCAGAATTAAAATTATGGCGAACCTTGATATTTCCGAGCGGAGGCTCCCCCAGGATGGAAGAATTAAACTGAAAACGACTGAAAAAGAGGTCGATTTCCGCGTTTCCGTCCTCCCCTGTTTATTCGGCGAAAAAATCGTGATGAGAATCCTGGACAAGGGGAATTTAAACGTCGACCTGACCAAACTCGGGTTTGAGCCCAGATCGATGGAACAGTTTATGAAAGCGGTTTCAAGCCCCTGGGGAATGGTCCTGGTGACGGGTCCGACGGGAAGCGGTAAAACGACCACGCTGTATTCGGCATTAAATTATATTAATACGATCGATATGAATATCATGACCGCCGAGGACCCGGTCGAGTATAACCTGGAAGGGATTAACCAGGTTCAGATGAAAGAGGATATCGGCCTGAATTTTGCCGCGGCCCTCCGGTCATTCCTCCGGCAGGACCCCGATGTGGTGATGGTGGGGGAGATCCGTGATTTTGAAACCGCGGAAATCGCCGTTAAAGCGGCGTTGACGGGGCATCTGGTTCTCAGCACGCTTCATACCAACGACGCTCCGGGTACCATCAACCGTTTGTTAAACATGGGGATAGAACCCTTTATGGTGGCCTCTTCATGCGTCTTGATCCTTGCCCAGCGCCTGGTCAGGAGATTGTGTCCGCAATGCAAAGAAGTGGAGAAAATTCCGCCGGAAACGCTGATGTCGATAGGATTTTCAAAGGAAGATGCCCATTCGCCCATGGTCACCTATAAGGGGAAAGGATGCCCGACATGCAATAATAACGGATATAAGGGGCGGCTTGGACTCTATGAGGTCCTTCCGATCGGCGAAGAGATTAAAGCCTTGATTTTAGAGGGGGCCAACGCAACCGAAATTAAAAAAAAGGCGATTGCTCTTGGAATGAAAACATTAAGAATGAGCGGTCTTGAAAAAATCAAGGGCGGGCTGACGTCTGTCGGAGAAGTCACCGAATCGACCTTCAGCGACTAGACCTGAAATCAGGAGAGGACTCCCTACATGGCTAACTTACAGCAGTTATTGCAGACGTTACTGGAAAAAAAAGGATCGGACTTGCATATTACAACAGGCACTCCGCCGCAGATGCGGGTCGATGGCTCCATGGTGCCGATGAACCTTCCTCCTCTAACGCCTCAAGATACCAAACAGCTCATCTACAGTATTTTAACCGATGCGCAGAAACATACTTTTGAAGAAGAAAATGATCTTGATTTTGCCTTTGGTCTGGCGGGATTGAGCCGTTTCCGGGTCAATGTGTTTATGCAAAGAGGCTGCGTAGCCGCAGCCCTTCGGGCGATCCCCTTTAAAATCAAAACCTTTGAAGAACTGGGACTTCCCAAAGTGGTCAAGGATTTATCTGAAAGGCCGAGGGGGCTGATTCTGGTGACGGGACAGACCGGGAGCGGTAAATCTTCGACATTGGCCGCCATGGTCGACAAAATGAACAGTGAGAACCATTCCCATATCATAACCATTGAAGACCCGATTGAATATGTCCACGCACATAAAAAATCGATAGTCAATCAGCGTGAAGTGAAAATGGATACGAAGTCTTTTAAAACGGCGCTTAAATATATCTTGAGACAGGATCCGGATGTCGTTCTGGTCGGTGAAATGCGCGACCTCGAAACGATGGAAGCGGCCCTGACAATTGCAGAAACAGGGCATCTGACCCTGGGGACGCTTCATACCAACTCCTGTGTGCAGACGATGAACCGTATTATTGATGTCTTCCCCCCCGGTCAGCAGCCCCAGGTGAGGGTTCAGCTCTCTTTTGTTCTTGAGGGAGTCATTTCCCAGCAGTTGATTGAAAAGTCCGGGGGAGGGCGTTGCCTCGCGCTGGAAATCATGATCCCCAATCCAGCCATCCGTAATTTGATCCGGGAGGATAAAGTTCATCAGGTTTATTCGACCATGCAGACCGGCCAGGGAAAATATGGCATGCAGACGATGAATCAATCTCTGTATGAACTGGTGATGAAAAAATTCATTTCCAAAGAGACTGCCCTGCAGCGGTCAAGCCTTCCGGAAGAGCTGACGGCGATGTTCAACAGGGGGGGGATGGTCCCTCCCGGAGGGGTAAGAGAGGGAAAACTCGCGAATGTTTAGGTAAAAAGAGGGAGTCGTTATGGCAACATTTGTATGGACAGGCAGGACAAAGCAGGGCGGCATCCAAAAAGGTGAAATCGCCGCAGGAAATAAAGATGAAGTGATTGGTCTTTTGCGGAAGCAGAATATCCTGGTGACCTCCGTCAACCAGAAATCGGGAGGGTTTAAGATTCCCGGGTTTGGCGGGGGGAGCGTCAGAGGAAAAGATATTGTGATTTTTACCCGTCAGTTCTCCACCATGATCGACGCCGGTCTGCCGCTGGTCCAGTGCCTGGAAATTCTTTCGACCCAATGTGAAAATAAACTGCTGCAAAAAACGCTGGTCACGGTCCGCCAGGATGTCGAAGGGGGCGCGACTTATGCCGATTCTTTAAGAAAACATCCCAAAATATTTGACGACCTCTATGCCAATATGGTGGCCGCCGGCGAGGCGGGAGGTATTCTCGATACCATTTTAAACCGCCTCTCAAAACATATGGAAAAGGCGATGAAGCTCCAAAAGCAGATTACATCGGCCATGGTTTATCCCGGAGTCATCGTCAGCATCGCCGTCCTCGTCATCGCCGTGTTAATGGTCTGGGTGATCCCCGCATTCGCCAAGATGTTTACCGATTTTGGCGGAGAACTCCCGCTCCCTACGGTCATCGTGATCGCCGCCAGCAATTTTATGCAACATTATATCCTTTTAATCGTTGGGGTTGTGGTGGCCTGTTTTATGGGTTTTAAAAAATTTTATAAGACTCCCGTGGGGAGAAAACTCGTTGACACCTATCTTTTAAAATTGCCGGTGATCGGCGATTTAATCCGGAAAGCCGCGGTGGCCAATTTTACCCGGACACTGGGGACATTGATCACTTCAGGGGTGCCGATTCTGGACGGTCTGGCCATCGTTGCAAAAACAGCGGGGAATAAAGTCGTCGAAGAAGCGCTTCTTTCGGTCAAACAGAGCATCAGCGAAGGAAAAACCATTGCAGAACCTCTGAAAAAAACCAACGTGTTTCCTCCCATGGTGGTGCAGATGATCGGGGTGGGCGAACAAACGGGAGCCTTAGACGCGATGCTGGAGAAAATCGCCGATTTTTATGATGATGAAGTCGATGCGGCGGTGACTGCCCTGACCTCTTTGATGGAGCCGGCCCTGATGGTGTTTTTAGGGATATCCATAGGGTTCATCGTGATCGCGATGTATCTGCCGATCTTTAAGATGGCGTCCGTTGTCGGTTAATCAGCCGCCCGGAATGAAACTGTTATTTTATGAACGCTGATGAAAAAGAAGACAAACTGCATATTGTAGAAGCCGATCTTAGACGAAGACTGAAGTGGCTGATTATTCTTCGAGCCGCTCTTATGACCCTTCTTCTGGGGGTATTGCTCCTGTCCCAGATTGGCAGGCCCGGACATCTCCCTTCATTATATATTCCTGCTGTTCTGCTCGGGAGCATCTATTTTTTAACCCTCTTCTATGCATTTTTATTAAATAAAGTTAAAAATCTTCTGATTTTTTCGATTGGACAGCTTCTGATCGATGTGTTGATTGAAACCATCCTGGTGACGGTTACCGGATCGGTTGAAAGCCCCTTCTCATTTCTTTATATCATCTCAATTATTTCAGCATCGCTGCTCTTAAACCGCACGGGCGGAATATTCATCGCCTCGGCGGCGTTTATTTTTTACGGAACGATTGTCGACCTTGAGTTTTTCCAATGGGGATGGTTTGGTTATTTAGCTCCCACCACGATGAGCGAACGGGAGATTTTCTATTCATTTTTTCTCTATCTGGTGGTTTTCTTTACCGTGGCCATTCTCAGCGGAATGCTGGCAGATAAATTAAAGCATACCCAGAAAGCGCTCGACGAGAGCGACAGGGGTTTATTGGCGTTCAGGGCATTTCATGAAAATGTGGTCAGGAGCATGGGAAGCGGATTGCTGACCGCAAATCTGGAAGGGGATATCCTGTCGTTTAATCATGCGGCTGAATTAATCACCGGATATGAAGGGGCTGAAATCCTTGGGGAGAAATGGTGGAAAATGTTCGGATGGGAGCGTGTTCCGGTTAATCCGGTTGAATTGGAAAAAGGATCGATCAGCCTCCGGTTTGATCAGGAAGGGCAAAAAAAGGACGGCGGCCGCCTGTTGATCGGAATGACCCTTTCCATTCTAAAAAACGACGAAGGAAAGAAAAAAGGGTTTGTGGGGACCTTTCAGGACCTGACCAAAATAAAGGAGATGGAAGAAACGGTGAAAATAAAGGAACGGCTGGCTCACCTGGGCGAAATGGCCGCGGGGATTGCCCATGAGATCCGGAACCCTCTGGCCTCTCTAAGCGGGTCGATGGAAATGTTAAGCCAGGAGTTGACCTTAAAAGATCACCAGCAGAAATTAATGCAAATCGCCCTGAACGAAGCGGAACGGTTGAACCATTTAATCGGCGATTTTTTAAATTATGCCCGCCCCAGGCCTCTTCAAAAAAAAGAGACCCTTTTAAGACCTTTTCTCGAAGAGGAAATTTTTCTTTTTAAAAATTCGGCTGCCATTCCGGAAGGAATCGATATTCAATTGGACGTCGATCAGTTTCAGAAGCCGGTTTCTCTCGATCAGGACCTCATGAAACAGG
>JACQBY010000186.1 GCA_016201875.1 Nitrospirota bacterium | reverse complement strand
GCATCCGGCCTCGATGACCCCGGATCCAACAAAGAGACCTTGTTTTCGGAAATCCGCAAAGAAAAGGGGTCAAAAAGGGGTCAAATCTTTTGTTATTTGTTTTACTAAACATTCCAAATAAAACTGCCGTACCGCAGGCCTTAAGTCATTTCCCAGATGAGGATTTCGGCTCCGGACAGAGCGTCTCCGGTTAAACTCCGTGCGCCGGCGGCTGTCAGCCGGACGGCATCTCCCTCTTCGAGCCGGCCAGCTCCTTCGAGAGAGGCCTGGCCTTTTGCAATATAGAGGTGGACAAAGCGGGCCTCCGGGACTGGAACCACTTCAGAGGGTTTAAGCCGTCCTCCCCACAACACAGCCCCTTTTTGGCGGATCGAAATGGCGGCGTCGTGTCCTTTTCCTGAAGCAATCGGAACAAGCCCCCCTTTATTCAGCTGCGGGTTGATATCCATCTGCTGATAGGATGGCGTGATTCTTTCGGTGTCGGGCAGCACCCACATTTGAATAAGCCGGACGTTTTTATCGGCCCCCGGATTTTTTTCCGAATGCCAGATGCCGGCTCCTGCGCTCATCCGCTGAGCCAGGCCGGGATAAATAATCCCCTGGTTCCCCGCGGAATCCTTATGTTCAAGCTCTCCTTCGAGGACCCAGGTCACAATTTCCATATCCTGATGCGGATGCGTCATGAAACCGGTTTGAGGTTTGATCACGTCGTCATTGCTCACCAGGAGGAGGCCATGATGCGTATTTTGGGGGTCGTAATGATGGCCAAAGCTGAAACTGTGGTAGGAGTCGAGCCATCCGGCCTCCGTGCGAAAATGGTTGTGCTTCCGCCGGATCTCTATTTTTGGCTGGCGGGGCTGAATGTCATCCAATCGAATCATCATTGTTCCTCCGGTTCATTTTTTAATCATTTTACATCAACATGGTTTCTTCTTCCACTCCCGGCCAGACCCTGTTATTCATCCGAAAAGGTGTGATATATTAATCTGAACTTATCTTTTTTTGGAGCATAATTGGAGCATAAGATGATGGTTGCGTTGCCGGAAACCCTGCCTGATGAAAAGACAGAGAGTCTCTCTCAAATGGAACCCGTTCGTCTATATAAAGTCATCTTTTTAGATGATGCGGTGACCACCTTTGATTTTGTGGTCAAACTTTTAATGACCATTTTTAAAAAAGACAGGTCAACCGCTGTAAAGCTCATGCTGGAAGTCCATCATACCGGAGCTTCTCATGTCGCGACGCTTCCCCGGGAACAGGCTGAACTGCGGCAGGCGCAGGTTCATGATGCGGCCCGGAAGGAGGGGTTTCCTTTTCGTTGCATCATTGAACCTGAATAACGGATGAGGAGACTTTTTATGACCATGTTTAAGTCCCTCCGCCACAGGAATTTTAGATTGTTTTTCCTTGGCCAGGTGGTTTCTCTAACGGGCACATGGGTACAGAACATCGCTCAAAGCTGGCTGGTTTACCGGTTGACCGGGTCGCCTCTTCTTTTAGGGTTGTCGGGGTTTGCGGGGCAGATTCCGGTGTTTCTCCTCGGACTCTACGGAGGAGTGGTTGCCGACCAGCATCATCGCCATCGGATCATTGTGATCACCCAAACCCTTTCCATGATACAGGCCTTTCTTCTCGCGGGGCTTGTTTTAAGCGGCCATATCGAGGTCTGGGAGATATTTTTTCTTGCTTTTTTTCTTGGAACCGTCAGCGCTTTTGACCTTCCCGCAAGGCAGTCGTTTTTTATCGAAATGGTGGGCAAAGAGGATCTCCCCAACGCCATCGCGCTGAACTCTTCGGCAGTCAACGGAGCCAGATTGATGGGTCCGGTTGTTGCCGGGATTCTGGTAGGGTTTACGGGGGAGGGTCTCTGTTTTTTTATTAATGGGTTAAGTTTTTTGGCGGTCATCGGCGGACTTCTCTTAATGAAAGTCCCCCCTTTTAAGCCGGGAGAAAAAGAAATTGCTGTTTATGATTATGTCAAAGAGGGGATCTTATACGGGTTCAAGACCCCGGTGATTAAACGGGCGCTCCTTTTGCTCGCTCTTCTGAGCCTCGTGGGGCTCCCTTATTCGGTTTTAATGCCGGTATTTTCCAGAACCATTTTAAATGCCGGTCCCGACATTTATGGTTTGCTGATGGGATGCGCCGGCCTGGGGGCTCTCCTGGGAACCCTGACGCTTGCCCGGAGAGGTTCAAGAGATTTTGAAAAAACGATTTTTTTCGTCTCGCTGGGGACAGGAAGTTTTTTTATCCTTTTTTCATTTTCAAAAAGCATTTTCTTTTCAATGGGCATTCTTGTGGCGCTCGGTTTTTGCATGATGTCGCAGCTGACGATGACCAACACCCTTCTGCAGTCTGTGGTTCCCGACCGGTTAAGGGGCCGTTTGATGAGTTTTTACGGGTTTGTTCTGCTGGGGCTTGCCCCTTTTGGAAGTCTGTTCGAAGGTTTTCTGGCTGAAAAGGCAGGCGCCCCGTTAACGGTTTTCCTCTCTGGGATTTTGATTATCGGAGGGGCGTTTTTATATTACCGGAAAGGTTTTTTTTCGCAGGCGTTCAAGCCCTCCATGACCGGCCCTTCTGAAAACTCCTGATCTGTTTTTCAGATCCGCTCATTGAATGGTCGATATTTTATTTAAATGGGAATGAAATGTTAAGGTTTTTGTGCAGTTTGTCAGGCAGGCTGATAAGCCAGAAGGGTATTTGTGGGGACTTTGCCAGAAGCATCCCGTCCGCCGATCAGGTAGATGGTGTCATTCATGACGGAGACCGAGGGGGCCGCCCTTGGAAAAGGGATCGGATCGAGCTCTTCCCACCTCGCTGAGGCGGGGTCATAGACCGCGGCGCGGTTGGAAATTTTTGTTCCGTCATTTCCTCCGAAAACAAAAACTTTATTTTTCCAGGTGCATACGCCGACCCCTGCTGATGGCCAGGGGAGTTTAAGGGCTAAGTTTGCCTCCCATTCTTTTTTCTCGGGGTCATAGCGTTCAATCAGATCAAAATTTTGAAACCGGTTATCTCTAAAAGCGCCCCCCCCCATGACCCATATCCGGTTATCGACCGCGACAGCTCCTGGAGAAAAACGGGGGGTCGGGAGAGGAGAGATCTCTTCCCAACCCTTTTGGATGGGATCAAATCGTTCAGAAGAGGAAAAGGCCGGATCGGTCAAGGGTCCCGCCGGGGCATCGGGATGATGGCCCCCGAAAAGATAAATGGACCCTCCGTATAGCGCGGCGGCGGGAGCATCATGTTTTTTTCTCAAAGCAGGACCTTTTTGCCACGAGTGGCTGGCCGGATCAAACAGTTCGACGACGGTTAGAAAATTAAAGGTACCATCCGGATTTTTAAATCCCCCTCCCATCACATAAATCAGAGAGTTTAAAGGGAGGGAGACCAGCCCCGACCGGAGGGTCGGCATCGGGGTCGAAGGACCCCACCGGTCTTCTTCCGGATGGTAAAACTCCACCGATTGAAGACTTTTAAATCCGGTTCCTCCCCCGCCGAACACAAAGAGCCGTCCGCCGGCAGAGGCCGCGCCGCAATGAGACCGCTCTTCGGCCATGGGGTGTAAGATCGTCCACCGTTTCATCAGTTCAACTTCAGGCTTGAGACGCTGTCGAGAGGGGTCCGGCCGTCTTTCGCCCATCCTCCGGCAAGGAATACTTCATTTTGGATGACCACGGGAGTAAAGGCCGCCCTCGGTTCATCGAGGGGGGGGAGGATATTCCAATCTTTTTCCTGAGGCTGATAAACGGCGGCATGGGCATGAATTCCCTCCGTGCCATAACCGCCAAAGAGGTAAATCGATCCGTTAAAGGTCATTCCTCCATGGGCAGCTGCCCGCCAGGGGAGGGCAAAACGGCTATCGGTTGTCCATTGATTATTTTTGGGGTCGTACGTTTCGATAACATCATATTCTGAAAAGCCGTTTTGACTAAACGCAACCCCTCCAAAGGCAATAATTTTTTCTTCAAAGATGCCTGCGGCAAGGGCAAACCGTGGAACGTTCAGAGAGGCGATTTCTTCCCAGAGACCTTTTTTAAGATCGAGCTTTTCACAAAAGGCAAACCCCGGATCGGTCTGGGGCCCCCCCTCGGTTGCTTTGGGATGATGGCCTCCGAGAATGTAGATTTCCTCATGAAGTAAAGCAAATGCGGGGTAATCATGCGGTTGAAGAAGGTCGGGACCCCTTTCCCAGGAATTTTTCCCAGGGTCATAGATTTCGCAGAGATTATAAAACTGAAATTTCCCGTCAGGTTTTTTAAACCCCCCGCCCATGACATAAATTTTCCCGTTGACCGTTACCGCGGCGGCGCCCGAACGGTGGGTCGGCATATCGGCTCCAAAAAAGAATTGATTGGTCTTCGGGTCGAAAATTTCAACGGTATTCAAACTTTTAAAAGCGGGACCCCCCCCGCCAAAAAAATAAATTTTTTCCTGATAGACGGCGGTTGCCGGGTGAGAGCGGGCGGTATGAAGAGAGGAGCGTTTCGTCCAGGTCTGTTTTACGGCCATAAGAGGATTATCCTTTTCCAAAAAGTGTGTTTTTTTATCCTATCAGACTGCTTAAATAAAGTAAAACCCGTCCCCGGAAGAGTTCTCCTTCTTACCTGGAGACGATTAAAGTTTTTTTAATTTGCTTTTTTTGACCCGGTCTCTTTTGGAAAGTTTTCCGGGGTTGCCGGTTTTTTTCCCGAAGGTCGAGGGGCGGTCTTCTCTCTCTCCCTTGTTTATAAGGATTTCAGCCTCTTCTTCCGATGCCGCCTCCTCCAGTTTTGGCCGGAATTCCCCGATGGTCAAAGAGACGGCGCCGAATTGGCGGGCGCAGTCTCTAATCTCGCGGTCGGAACTGACGACGATACATTTTTCTTTCAGGTTTTTAATGAACCGGATGATCACCTGATCGGCCTTTTCTCCCTGCCGGGAATAAATCACCTCGACCCCGTCTCTCATTTCAAAGTTCTGGGTTAAGTGTCCTTCCTTCCAACCGTCAAACACGACACAGATCGGAATATGCTTGACCTTCTGGTAGGAGGAGAGGAGCGAAATGAGCTGATTCCGCTGGGCTTCCAGTTTTTTTGAAAGGCCCTCGTGGAATCCGATAAAGTTGTAGCCATCAATAATAATAAGCTGTAAAGCCATTTTTATTTCTCAATAATAAAAAATAAGGGGGATAAAGCGTTGAACCCTATGGTAAAACAAAAAAAATAAAAATAAAACATTTTTTTGTTGACATCTATACATTGTATGGTATAAATGATTCAAATCATACCACCCGTAGCAATTTTTTGCCGTGAATATGATAAAAGCCGACTCCAGCCAGGTTTATTTTCAAGTTCGCTTGACTCATAATCATTCTCCTGTCAATTTTAAGCTTAATTTTTTATCTCTTAAATTCAAAGAGTTATAAAATTCTAAGTTAAACGTTTAAAAATAAAAGGAGGGTGTATGCGAATTATATCGATTATGAACCAAAAAGGGGGTTG
>JACQBY010000036.1 GCA_016201875.1 Nitrospirota bacterium | reverse complement strand
CTTAAAATATTTTGAATACATTCGAAGTGTTTTTTAACAGAACGGATAAAAACAATTTTGAGGTTAATTAAGGTATTAGGACGATTAAGAACATCAAATAAATAGCGGAGTCCAAATATGAAGGCCCTTAAAAAGTCAAAAAAATATGTTTCCCTGGTTCTTCTGGGGTTCATGGTTCTTTCCCTCTTTTCTTTCGCCATACCGTTAGTTCAATCCCTTGCTTATGCCGAAGATGCGGCGGCCCCCTCCGGACCCCCTCCCACAGGTAAAGATGTCTATTATAAAACCGACGGTCCTATTTCCGGTCCTGCGGCCCCTAAAACGGCGGTAAAGGATTATCCCAATACCAAGTTGCCGGGCGCCTTAAGTGAAAGCCGGCTTATTGTCTGGACGATCGGCCAGCAGCATCTCTTCTTTGGAAGCTTTGTTCTGGCGGTTCCGGTCTTTTGTATGGTGATCGAACTGATTTCTCTCCTGACGAAAGATCCTGTGGCAAGCAAGCGGTATGATCAGTTAGCCTATGACTTTATTAAAATCAGCCTCACGGCCTATTCCGTGACGGCGATTTTGGGCGGTCTCCTGATTTTTACTTTCATTACGCTTTATCCTGCTTTTTTTTCTTACCTCGCTTCGTTGTTCAGACCCTTTATGCATATCTATGCGCTTCTCTTCCTGGCAGAAAGCGGAACCCTTTACATTTATTATTATGGGTGGCACCAGATGGAAGAAGGGTTTTTAAAATGGGTCCATGCGTCGCTCGGTATTTTATTGAATGTTTTTGGAACGACCCTGATGATGCTGGCCAACTCATGGCTTGCTTTTATGATGTCTCCATCCGGAGTGGATGAAAAGGGGCAGTTTCTTGGAAATTATGCCCACCTCCTTCACAGCGCCCTCTGGAACCCGATTAACGTTCACCGTTTTATCGGAAACATGGTTTTTGGCGGCGGTATCGTCGCCGCTTATTCCGCGTATAAATTTCTCTCCTCTAAATCAAAAGAAGAAAAAGCTTATTATGACTGGATGGGGTACATCTCGATGTTCTTTGCCGTGGGATCGTTAATCCCTCTTCCGTTCGCCGGTTACTGGCTCATGCGGGAGGTCTATGCCTATCGTCAGCAGATGGGGATTACCTTGATGGGAGGACTGTTAGCCTGGCTTTTTATTCTTCAAGCCGTGCTGATCGGTTCCCTCTTTTTCTCGGTGATTTATTATCTTTTTAACGGCATGCAAAGAATGAAGGGAGCTGAACGTTATTCCGGGATCATCAAGTATATCTTCTTCGGCGTGACGGCGGCCTTTCTGGTTTGGTTAACCCCTCATACGCTCGTCATGTCGGCCACCGAATTGAAGGCGATCGGAGGACAGCAGCATCCTGTCGTCGGTAACTTTGGCGTGATGTCGGCTAAAAACGGGGCGGTGAATACCATGCTCATCTTTGTGATTTTAACCTTCACCATTTATCAGCGCGCGAATAAAATCATTACGGTCAAGTGGAAGAATTTAGGGAATGCCTTTTTATTCTCCATGTTTGGCGTCGCGCTGGTCAACAATTGGTGGCTGGCGATTTATGGGTATTATATTCCGGCAAACGTCAGGGTCGGTCTTTCGGTGCCCCAGGTTGCGGGGACCCTGACCTGCCTCTTTATCGGAACAGCCATTAACCTGGCCATGTTGAAAGGGGCAAAGTCGACCGGTCCTGTTTTATGGGGGACCATTTCAAACCGTTCGCAATATGCGATGTTTGCGCTGGCCGTCTCTTTTACCTGGTTGATGGCGCTGATGGGTTATGTCCGGTCATCGGTCCGGCTCTTCTGGCATGTGATGGAAGTGATGCGGGATAATTCTCCCTGGGCGTTTACCCATCCTATTGGATTTGCTTCCAACATGATGTCTGTCAATGTGATTATCTTTTGGGTTTTCACCCTCTTTGTTTTCTGGCTGGCTGAACTTTCTGCCGGACACCGGCAGGTTCCCTCAATGGATGAAGGCCGGGTTGGAAAAACAGCCGGGGGTCATGGCCATGCCATTGCCGGAGCTTCTAAATAAGGTAATACAGGCCTTTTATAATTTAAATATAAAAGGTTTTTTTTTTAATTTTTAAGAGGGATAGCATTATTTTGTTTTAGTTCGTTATCAGTCATCTTCAGTGATAAGGAGAGTTTCGTGGACAAGTTAACTTTCGCCTTAAGTCTGTTGGGAATCGCAATAGCCATTATGGTCCTGGGTTCTAAAATAAAAACAGGCAAATCATTGGTTTTTACGATAGGATTTTTTATGTTAGTGACCGGGGGATTTGCCAGTTATGCCAATTGGCTTCCTCAAACCAGAGGGGAAGTTCCTGCCGCGGTAGATACCTCATCCATCAATGTGGATACTTTGTCTACGGATAAACTTGCGGATATGGGGGCAAAAATTATCTTTGATGATGCCGCGGCGATGAAAGGGGCGGGGAAAGGGCAGTGCCCTCTCTGTCATGGTTTCAAAGCAGGGGAACTGAGCGAAAGAGCCCCTAATCTGGCGGGTATTCCAACCCGGGCAGGGGCAAGAATAAAAGCCGATGTTTACAAAACACAGGTAACCGGTGTTAAAGAGGCCTGTTCCGGATGCGGCCGGGCCACAACGGCGATTGAATATATTGCAGAGTCTCATTCCTGTCCAACCTGCTTTGTGGTTCCAGGTTTTGGCGTCAAAGGGTCCAATGACAAAGAAAGCCCGATGCCGGTTATTCATAAGGCTCCGATTGAATTATCGATTGATGAGTTGATCGCGGTGGATACCTGGCTGTTTGCCCGTGAAGGGGCCACCCCGCCGTCGCCAAAAGATATCAGAGCGGCTTATGAAAAATTTATTCCAGAAGCGGACCGCCCGAAACCTGGAAAAACCGAAGAAGCGGGAGCGGGGGCGCCCAAAGGACCGGTCATTTTATCAGGAGCCGATAAACCTCAGGATATTGTCGTAAAGATGGGTTGTATCGCCTGTCATAAAATCCCGACCACTGCCGGTAAATTTGGCGCAGTGGGACCTGTTCTGATGGAGGGGACCAATGCTAAAAAACGGATTTCATCTCCTGAGTATCAGGCAAGAGTGAAGGCCGGAAAAGCGCGTGCGATGACTCCCAAAGAATATATTATGGAGTCTATTACAGATCCGAATGCGTTCATCGTTTCAGGATTTGCTCAAAAAGCCAATCCGGGAGAATCTCTGATGCCAAAAGATTTCGCCAACAAGATGACCTATAGTGCGATTTCCAATCTGGCCGACTTTTTATTGTCTCTCGACGCGGCGGCGGCAAAGAAAGATGGAATGCTTCCTGCGGGAGGGTAATTTTAAAGATTAAAATCAATGGCTATTCCGGTTTTAATTTTTAAAGAAATATTAAAGAGGGGGAAATGCGGTGAAAGGATTGTGGATACCTGGCGCAATGCCCGTTGAGCTTATTCTGGTAGAAGTTTTTGCTTTAATTCTGTTTCTCGCAGGGAATTACTTCTTAAAAAAGATTTATGGACGAGGGGTTTCCAAATTTTTTCAAGGAGTATTGTTAATATTAGCCGCCTATATTATTTTCAAGTTTATTATCTTTCCGCCGATTCCGGCGGCATTGTTAATAACCTACATGGGATTAATTACTCTGGTGGTCTTTTTACTCTTATCGACAACCGATGAATCATGGGAGGAGTTTAAGGACCCTATCATTAAAACCCTTGAGGGGCGGACTAAAGGGTTTAAAACGGCCAGAACAATCACTTTTGCTCTCCTCCCTGTACTTGCCGGACTGGGGACCTATAATTTCATGAAACCGAATTTTCAGGAGCCGATCGAGTTAAGAACGGTTCATCCGGCCCCTCCTGCCTCTATTCAGGTTCATAATAAAGAAATGGTTCTTCAGGAAGCAAAAAGTCCATTCAGAGTGGATGAAAACGGAAAATATGAAGAAAATGTGGAGAATAAGTATCTTAAGGCAAATCCGTATGAGGATAATGGGGTCCCTTATTTAAAATCGATCAGAGAAGGGGGAGAGATATTTTTCCAAAACTGCCATTTCTGCCATGGGGATAATTTAAATGGGGCGGGGATGTTTGCTTTTGCCTTTAATCCGATTCCCGCAAATTTTACCGATCCTGGAACGATTGCCCAGTTACAGGAAACCTTTGTGTTCTGGAGGGTTTCAAAGGGCGGAATCGGACTTCCGAGAGAAGGTTTCCCATGGGCATCTGCCATGCCCCCATGGGAAAAACATCTGACTACCGAAGAGATGTGGAAAGTCGTCGAGTTTGAATACTGGCATACCGGTTATTATCCAAGAACCTGGGAATAATCGTCATTATACATTAAGATACATTAAGATTTTAAAGTAGTATTGTAAGGGAGAATACTATCAATGAAAAAAGTGAACTGGTCTCGATATAAAAGTAAACCGTCTATTTTCACAATCATCGGAACATTTTGTTTTTTTTCCCTGTTCCTTGCGGTCATGAGTTTCGCGGACGAAAAAGGGAAAGAAGGGGGTAAAGCCGCCCCTGAAAAAGTCGTTCCTTCAGCCGGAATGCCTGAAAAAGCGAGCGCAGAGGACCTCCAGGCGGGCAAGGCCATCTATTTCAAAAAATGTGTTTGGTGCCATGGCCCGAAAGGCGCCGGAGATGGTCCTGGAGCTGACCGCCTCTGGCCCCGTCCAAGAAACTTTAACGCGGGAACCTTCAAAGTCCGGCATACAGGGAGCGGCGAGCTTCCGACAGAGCAAGATTTATTTTTGACCATAACGCACGGTTTGCCCGGTTCGGCTATGCCGGCATGGAGTGGTATTTTATCCGATAAAGAAAGAATGCAGGTTGTCCGCTTCCTTCGTACAGAACTGGTAACAGATAGAAATTTTCTTGATAAAGATACCGAAGAATTCCATGTGATTGATTTTGGGAAACAGGTCTCTTCTTCTAAAGATAGCATTGAAAAAGGGAAACAGGTCTACATGACAAAAGGAAAATGTGTGGAATGTCATGGTACTGAAGGGAGAGGAGACGGCAATAAAACCCAGAAAGATGAATGGGGATTCCCTATCCTTCCTGCTGATCTGCATAAATGCTGGAATTTCAGGGGAAATAGAGAAGATCCTTATAACCCGAAAAACATCTTCAGAGAGGTTTCTACCGGTTTAAATGGAACCCCGATGCCGAGTTTTGCCGATGTTTTGTCTGTCGAAGATCGCTGGAATGTCGCAAACTTTGTCATTTCTCTCTGTCCTCCAAGAAAAATAGACCCGAATACCAATAAACCTATTATGGATTTCGTTGTCAAATCAACCTATCACAAGGGAGAAATCCCCGCTGATTTTAACAGCAAAGAGTGGGTCTCCGCGGATGCGACCTATGTGGGTCTGGCGGGCCAGATTACTGAAAAACCGAGGAACTTTGTCCGACTGGTGGATGAAGTGTGGGTGAAGTCTTTATATAATGACAAAGAGATTGCCTATTCCCTGGAGTGGGACGACCGGAACAAAAGTGTGGGTCAGCCTGAAACCGGAAATTACGAATTGACACCCGCGGATGTGAAAGAAGTTCCTCCCGCCGGAGATCCTGTTGCCGCCAAAGGAGCCGATGGTTGGCCGGCGTTCAACGACTCTGTCGGAGTTCAATTTGCCGCCAAATGGGAATCTCTCAATTCACCTGAAAAACCGAGGTTTATCTTTGGGGATGAAAAGAATCCTGCGGACATCTGGAAATGGGATGCCACCGGAGGGATCGCGGAATATACCGGGAAAGGTGCTTCTAATCCCTTAACCCGCCGGGATGCAAAAGATGTCAAGATCCTTGCTTCTAAATACACCGATGGACATTGGAGGGTGATTTTAAAAAGAGATCGGACTACCGGCGATGCGGAAGCGGACGCTCAGTTTGTCACAGGTCAGTTTATTCCGACATCTTTTTATATCTGGGATGGGAACAACGGAGATAAGGGCGCCAAAACCTCTATTTCAACATGGTACTATACGATCTTGAAACCGCCGGTACCGGCAAAGGTCTATAGTGTCCCCGTGGTGGTTGTTTTTCTCGTGATTGGTTTTGAGTTCTGGCTTAGAAAAAAATTCGAAAAGAAAAAATAGATCTTTAAGATAATCCATAATCTGTCAGAGTTGAACGGGAGGGGTGGTTTTACCCTCCCGTTATTTTTTTAAAAGGATGATATTGAAAAAACAGAGAGGGATGATTTATTTCATTCTTATTCTTCTCGTCATTTCATTTGCCCCGATACTTTTATTGGAATTTTATGGGGAGTCCGAAAAAGAAAAAATTTCACCGGAAATAACAGGAATATCCGCATGGATTAATTCCTCGCCGGAAACCCTCTCGAAACTAAGGGGGAAAGTCGTGATTGTTGATTTTTGGACCTATAGCTGTATCAATTGCCTGAGGACCATCCCTTATTTAAATGGGTGGTATGAGAGGTACAAAGGGGAGGGTCTTGAAATCGTCGGGGTTCATTCTCCGGAATTCCTGTTTGAAAAAGAGGTTAATCGCGTCCAATCGGCCGTATCCGAACTTAAAATTAAATATCCGGTGGCGCTTGATAACGATCATAAAACATGGGATGCTTTTGGGAACCATCATTGGCCCCATAAATATTTTATCGGCGCCGACGGAAATGTTCGATATGAAGTCGTCGGAGAAGGACGGTACGAAGAGTCCGAAGAAAAAATAAGAGAGTTGCTTTCGGAGCGAGGGATAAAAGCGGCCGGCCCCTTGATTCCCATAAACGGGGAAAATGTCAATTTTCAAAAGATTAAAACTCCGGAGATCTATTTTGGAACCTTTCGTGGCGGGTTTTTGGGGAACCCCCAGGGAATTTTATCTGACCCGGATAACGAATATAAAATACCGGAACATCTCGAAGAAAACAGTTATTATCTCTCAGGCCATTGGTCTGTAAAAGAAGAACTGGTTCTTCATATCGGAAAAACTTCCGGGGAAATCCGGATCAATTATGAAGCAAGATCTGTTAACTGGGTTGCCGGGAGCAACCATCGGGGGAGTCGCGTGGAGGTCAAGCTTGACCATCATTATCTGACGCCAACTCAAGCGGGAAAAGATGTGGTCATTGACTCAGAGGGAAAGAGTTATCTGTTTATTTCAGAAAAGAAGCTTTACCGGATTGTTGAAGATCAAAAAGGGTATGGCAAACATCTTTTGATCATCCATGTATTTGAGCCTGATATTGAAAGTTATACTTTAACTTTTGGGTAGAGGCTCAGGAGGCGTCATGAAAAAATATTTAGAACAACCTGGGTTCTTATCTCCTTATGGCACATTTGGGGCTGATCTCAGTTATCTGCTGGCGATTGGTTTTACCCTTCTTTTTATGGCCGGATGGTATCTGGCAAAACAAAGGAAAGGTCAGGCTCACCATACCCTCACCCTGATTGCCATGACCGCCATGCTGGCTTATTTCGTGATTTATTATCTCGCCAGGGAGTTGGGGGCTGTGGCGTTTGAGGGTAAAGAAGGGTTTGGAGGAGGCGCGTTTATTTACACATGGGTTTTCTCCCCCATTTTAAGTTTCCATATCTGGGTAGTGACAGTCGGAATTATCATGGCTGTTTATATGATCATCCTCGGATACCGGGTTTCCGTCCGGTCTTTGGATCGATCGCGGACAAATCGTTCCGCGCAAGCGATTCACAGTTCGAAGAAGAAGGGAGAGAGAGTTCTGGCGGATGGCCCTCCTAAATTAACCCTGGAGCGATTTTCCGGGTATACCCTTGTCATTTCGGTTTTTCTTGCGATGGTCCTTTTTATGATTCGTTTATTATCCAGGCCTCCCGGTATCGGACTGTTTATTGCCTGGTTTTCTCTCTGTGTCGGCGGAGGGGTTCTCCTCATCGCTCTTGAGGGGCTGGCCAGGATGTTTTATCCGGATGGGGCCAAACGCCATCGGGCATTCGGGACTTTCACGATGATTCTCTATTTGATAGCCCTTTTTACCAGCACGGCCACTTATCTGATGCTCTATGTCTTCTGGCCCCACCTATCGGTGAAATAAGGTTCTTGAAATCTTGGGGAAAATCGTGCATATTATTGCATTTGGATGATGAAGAGGTCTAAAAATGGAACAGACTAAAAGCGTAAAAAGTATTTTAAAAAAGCTGGAGTATCCTGACGACGCCAAGGTCATGAAACAGCTTGTCGATCAATCCCTCACGGTTAAAACCCGGATGGGAAAGATCCGGAGAAAAATTGCCGTTTTAAGCGGAAAAGGGGGTGTCGGAAAAAGCATGACGACGGTGAACCTTGCCGTAGCCTTTGCCCGTCTTGGATTAAAAGTCGGCATATTGGATGTTGATTTAAACGGACCCTGTGTTCCCAAAATGCTTGGAATGAAAGGGGAGAAATTTATCATGTCACCCGAAGGGGCGATTCCTCCTGTAGGCCCTTACCGGATTAAAGTCGCCTCCATGGAATTTTTTCTCGGGAAAGACCGTCCGGTCCAGTGGAAAGGGTCGATGGACCTTTCCCCGGTCTGGCTCGGGGTCCTTGAAATGAATGTCATCCGGGAGTTTCTTGGCGATATTCTATGGGGAGAACTCGACCTTCTTCTGGCCGACCTCCCTCCAGGCGCCGCGGCGGATAAGCCCCCTGTGATTGCCAGCTATATTCCTGAACTCGATGGCGCCATTGTAGTGACGACTCCTTCGGAAGTGACCGGCGATGTCGTGAGAAAATCGATTGTTTATACCCGGGATGTCGGCATCAAAGTGATCGGATTGATCGAAAATATGAGCGGGTTCCTCTGCCCGGAATGCCATACAGAGAGCGAATTGTTTGACGGAAGTTCCGACCTCCTTTGCCAGGAGTTAAATGTGCCTCTCCTTGGAAAAATTCCATTCAGTAAAAAAATGAGCTACGCCTGCGATCATGGACAGCCCCTTTCGGATGAAACAGACTATGCGGTAAAGAAATTTTCACAGATTGCGGCGGGACTCATGAATCAATTGAAATTCAAGAAGATTGGAGGATAGTATGAAGTTTGTTTGTATGAAATGTGAAGCGTTTATGGTATTTCAGAAAGTTGAAACGCCCGGAGAAGATTCCCTTGGGGTGATGTTTGAGTGTCCGAAGTGCGACAGCCGGGTGGCCATGGTGACGAACGCGGGTGAAACTCAGATGGTGAGCGCTCTGGGGGTCAAGCTTGGCGGACGGACAACTGCTCCGGAACCTTTTGAGCTGACCCGGGGAACGCTCAGAGAAACGATGGAGCCTCCTTATACTCTTCCGTCACCCGCTGCGGCGCCTGCAGGTCCGGTCTTTGGATCGACCGATCCACAGGTCGGATCGGAAGAGGTCAAGGCCGAAGCCGGGAAATGCCCTTTTTCTTCTATGATTGCGGGAATGAAAGAAGGCGCCGTGTCAAAAGTCACCTGGTCTCCAGAAGGACTGGAACGGATGGAGAAAATTCCTGATTTTGTCCGTCCGATGATCAAAGGGGGGATTGAAGCGTTTGCCCAAAAAAAAGGGTACCAGGTGATCACCCCAAAGGTGATCGAAGAGTCCAAAAACGACC
>JACQBY010000189.1 GCA_016201875.1 Nitrospirota bacterium | reverse complement strand
TCGAGGGGTTATAGGCTCCGCCACGGGGCTCGTTGCCGACGGAAACGGTAACGACTGATGGAGTCTGGGAGTAAACTCTGGAAAGGGTCAAAAAGAAAAGTGCAGGAAGAGCTAACAAAATAAGGGTGAAAAGAGCTTTCCAAAATCCGGGATGCTGACGCATGATGACCCCTTCTTTTGAGTTTTTTAAAAACGGAGGGATTCCTTAATTTTTGAGGTTTATACAGGGGGCAATAAATAAAGTCAAGATTAAATTTGTAAATTTTTTGTAATTTACAAAGAAAGAGTCTGTTTATACTTCATTTGCTATAGTTTCATAATTCATCTGCCTAACTCATTCATGAGAAAAGAAGGAGAGAGCCCCTTCAGCCGGCCTCTCCCGCAGGTGCAAGAGTTTAAACTTGAACCAAATTCAGCCTTCAGGAAGTGCGGATAACATGGGTGACCCTATCCCATTCACTCATTTATTTTGGCATAGGATTCTTTTACCACGGCCATACTATACCGTTTTCCCGGCCCAAAGTGAATGACAAATTGTCCAACAGATTTCAACTGGATGGGGATGCTTAAATTTGTTCTGGCACAAGAAAAGCGCACTTAAAATTTACACAGAAATCGTGTAACATGATTTCTGTGAGGAAGCGCCTATGAAAAGAAATATTACCATTACTCTGGAAGAAGAGCTCGCAAAAGAAGCAAAGATTTTAGCGGCTCAGAAAGATACCAGCGTTTCCCAATTACTGGCGGATTACCTGGAATCCATTTTAAAATCAGAAAAAAAAGAGCGGCGGCAAAGGAAGATTTTTTAAAATTAACCCGGAAAAAATATTTTCTGAATTATTCAAAACGTCAATTCCAAAGAGATGCGTTTCATGAAAAATAAGATATTTTTGGATGCCAATATATTGGTGTACTGTTTTGACAGCTCAGACAGGGTTAAAAAAGAAAAAGCCACTCAGATATTGGAAAATCTCTGGGAAACTTCAAATGGGGTGCTCAGTCTTCAGGTTCTAAATGAGTTTTTTGTGACGGTCACGGCAAAACTCCCTGAAAAAATGGATTTTAATAGTGCGAAGGCGGCAATTTTAGATTTATTTAGCTGGAATATTTATATGGAAGACCGGAGTTCTCTTGAAAAGACTTTGGAAATTGTTCAAAAATATCATCTTTCCTTTTGGGATGCCAATATCATCAGCTCGGCCATCCTATCTCAATGTCATAAAATTTACAGTGAAGACCTTCGACATGATCAGGTGATTGAAGGGGTGCAAATTATCAATCCGCTTTTGTAAGCCACTCGCAACGAAATTTGCGGGGGATTAATCCAAGACATCGTCCAAATTCATCACTTGTATGGTTTCTTTGAAAACCTGCCTTTAAAAACCTTGCCTTATACACATAAAATAGTTATAGTTAGTGTATACGTGAAAACGCTTTTTTACGAAAGGAGAAACAACTATCATGCTAAGAACAAACATCGAACTCGACGAAAAAGTGGTAAATGAAGCCTTGAAACTCACTCACTTCAGTACTAAAAAGGAGCTTGTTAATTATGCTCTCAGGGAACTTGTTAAAAAACTAAAAAGAAAGAAACTTCTTTCTCAGGAGGGCAAGATCGAATGGATAGGAAGCCTCAGTGAAATGCGGACGGGAAGGGTATGATCGTTGTTGACACCAGTATCTGGATTGATTTTTTGAAAGGAGAAAACTCTCCGGAACAAAGGAAGCTTCACAGTCTAATTAATGATGAAGAGGATATCGCGATTGTCGAGATCATTTTCACAGAAATTCTACAAGGCATCAAGGAAGACAAAGAGTTTCAGACGATGAAAGGCTTTCTTTTGGACTTTCCAATCTACAAACCAAAGTCGATCGAGACCTACTTCCATGCCGCACAAATTTATCGCGATTGCAGGAAAAAAGGGAAAACCATCAGAAAAACGGTTGACTGTATTATTGCCGCGATCTGTATGGAGAACAGCCTGACCCTTTTTCATAAAGACAGCGATTTCGACAATATTAAAGCTTGTACAGGACTTCAGGTGATGAGGGTGTAAGAGTGAGTTAGGTTCCTATCCTGAAAGGCCTGAAAAATGGCTGTCAGAGAAGGGGGCAGTAGATTAAACTAGATTAAAAGAAAAAAAATAGCTTCGTTGCGGAAACACTTCGCCCCGCAAGCGAGGAGTGGAGCATCTGGCTTTGCCAGTGCGGAACGAGGGGAGAGGGGGCATTGAGTGAAGTGCGCGAGGGCCCCCGAATAAAACAGGATGGAGCTGGCCGGGATCGAACCGGCGACCTTCAGACTGCCAGTCTGACGCGCTCCCAACTGCGCTACAGCCCCTCTTGGCTTGTAAATCCGATGTATGTTATCATCTGACAAAATTCTTGTCAAATTTATTTTAACTATTTAAGGAGTAAAAATGATCGGAACGCCGCTTTCGAAAAATTCAAAACGCCTCATGTTGCTGGGATCGGGGGAGCTCGGTAAAGAGGTGGCCATTGAAGCCCAGCGATTGGGGGTGGAGGTGATTGCCGTAGACCGGTATCCCGATGCGCCTGCCATGCAGGTGGCCCACAGGTCTCATGTGGTCGATATGCTCAACCGGAACGAACTGGCCGGAGTGATTGAGGCTGAAAAGCCCGATCTGATCGTCCCCGAAATTGAAGCGATCGCGACAGATATCCTTCTTGAAATTGAACACAGATATACCGTGATTCCAACAGCCCGGGCCGCCCGTTTAACGATGGACCGTGAAGGAATTAGAAAGCTGGCGGCGGAAGAATTGAAGCTCCCCACCAGCCGGTATTGTTTTATCGAGGATGAACAGGAGCTTGAAGGGGCCGCAAAGGCGATCGGATACCCTTGCGTGATGAAGCCGGTCATGTCTTCTTCCGGAAAAGGGCAGTCGGTCATCAAAAGCCGGGAGGAGCTAAAAAGCGCATGGGAATATGCCCGAATCGGCGCCCGCGCCAAAAACAAAAAAGTCATTCTTGAAGCGTTTATCCCGTTTGATTACGAAATTACCCTCTTAACCGTCCGGGGGGTTAATGAAACGGTTTTCTGCCCCCCCATCGGCCATATCCAGATCGACGGGGATTACCGGCAATCGTGGCAGCCCCACCCGATGTCTTCTTTAGTCCTTGAAAAATGCAGGCAAATCGCAAAAACCGTGACAGACAGCCTCGGGGGAAGGGGGATCTTCGGAGTGGAACTCTTTATCAAGGGGGAGGAGGTCTATTTTTCGGAGGTTTCGCCCCGGCCCCACGATACTGGAATGGTGACGCTGATCACGCAGGATCTTTCGGAGTTCGCGCTTCATGTCAGGGCGATTCTTGGATTTCCTCTATTTACCCCTTTATTAAGAACGCCTGGCGCTTCGTCGGTGATTCTGGCCCAGGGCGAAGGGGTCTCTCCGGTCTACGAGATCGAAGAAGCGATGAAAAGACCGAATATTCAGGTCCGTCTGTTTGGCAAGCCCGATTGCAAGAAAAATAGAAGATTGGGGGTTGTTCTGGCGGCTCACGCCGACCCATTTAAAGCGGTGGAACTGGCAAAAGAAGCGGCTTCAAAAGTTAAAATCATTCTTTTTTAATGAATCCCCCGCCATCAAAGAAGCCTCTTATGGAACAGGGGGATTTACTGAAGCCGGAGGGATGGCCGAAAGGGGTGCGGGGTTCGGGTTATTTTCGGCGGCAGATCCTGTACCCGCGCCGGCCTGAACCGTTGAAGATTTTTGACGGATGATGAATGGAATCGTATAGAGAAGGGTCCCGTCGGCCGAAGTGATATCGACTCTCCATTTTCCAGTCCATTGCGGTTTGATGTTTAAACCGCTCTGGGAGCGCATTTGATTTTCCTTAACCTGCACTGTGGAATCCATCATGATAGTATCTCTTAAAAACCAGAGATGTTTGAGATGGGTATTTTCTGATATTTTGGTGATTTTGGTGATGGCATAAATTCTGCCGACCTCGCTTTCAAAAACGGGTATTGACTGATTATTATCAAAAGAGGCCGGATGTCCCGCGTCGGCAACCATATAGCCTTCCAGGACCTGGATTTCCTGGGGCTGGTTTTCTGCTCCATAAACGGGTGCGTTGAACCCGGCCAAAAAGAGGGCCGCCATCATCAGGGGAAGATATTTGAATTCAAGAACAGGTTTTGTTAACATGCGGAGTCTCCTTTTCCGGGAGATTTATTATTAAATAAAGGATAGCCTAATTATTCATTCTGTCAAGCGTAAAACGGGCGATTCCGCGACTTGCCTTGACTTAATTTTCACTTTTAGATATTATTAAAAAACTCCGGTAATTGTTGTGAAACGGAAGCTTTAAACCGGAGTCAACAGAAATTCTAAAAAATGATCGAGGCTGTTCATGTGTGAAGCAAATGCTTATATGGTGAAAGAAGGAATCGAAGAGCTTTTTCTTGAGAGCGTCAATGTTCTTGAGCCGAAGGACGGCGGAAAAATTTATCTCGAAAATGTTCTCGGGGAACAAAAATTAGTATCAGGAAGGATCAAAGAAATCCGGCTGGTAGAACACAAGATTATTCTTGAAAAGTCAAAATAATCGGTTAAAGATCGGTTAAACCGTTCAGTTTAAATAAAAATCTTGAATTGGCCATGAAGGTCAAAAGATTTTGTATAATAGTGATTCAGGCGCGTATTATACAGAGTTCCTTCATGGTTTTTTTTTAAGCGGAGGCTTTTTCAAGAGTCTCCCTGCATTGAAAAAAGGAAAATAAATGGCGGTACCCTTTATTGAACTCAAAGATGCGGTCGGCGGTTATGACCGGACGCCCGTGTTCAGGCCCGTGAATATCGGGATTCCCAAAGGGGAGTTTGCGGGGATTGTCGGCCCGACAGGATCGGGAAAGACGACTTTTTTAAAGATTATTCTTGGCCTTTTATCCCCCCTGTCGGGAGAAGTCACGGTTTCGGGCGTCTCTGTTTATGGGAACAAAAAGATTCCCATAGGGTATGTCCCCCAGGTTGAAACCGTCGATTGGGATTTTCCCGTGACGGTTGAAGAAGTCGTCTTGATGGGAAGATGCAAAGAAAAAGCGTTTTTGCCATGGAACAGCAAAAAAGACCGCCAGGACGCGAAAAATCTCCTTGAACGCCTTGGTCTGGGCGAGCTGGCAAAACGGCATATCCGGGCGCTTTCGGGCGGGCAGCAGCAGAGGGTGTTTCTGGCGCGGGCCCTGATCAGCAATCCGGCCTTGCTGATTCTGGATGAACCGACGGCGGGCGTGGATATTAAAACCCAGCATAACGTCCTCCATCTTCTGGGCGAATTAAACAAAGAGGGGATGACGATTTTGCTCACCACCCACGATCTCAATGCCGTGGCCGCTCATTTGCCCTGGGTAATCTGTTTTAATAAAGGGATTATCGCCCAGGGAGATCCCGAGGATATCTTCACACCGGCGGTATTAAAGAAAACCTATGAGGCGGATATGAACGTCATACGCCATGGGGATTTCGTCATGATGGCGCATAGCACCCCTTTATCTTTCAAAAAAAAGAAGAGACAACCCTGATGGATATTATCTTTGCCCCTTTACAATATGAATTTTTCAGAACCGGCCTCATCGCCGCCCCTCTGGTAGGCGCCCTTTGCGGATTGCTTGGCGTCTATATTGTGCTGAGGGGGATGAGCTATATCGGCCATGGTCTTTCCCACGCCGCTTTTGGAGGGGCCGTCATCGGTTATGTTTTGAATCTCAACTTTTATGTGGGAGCGGGGCTATGGGGGTTTTTGGCCGCGATCCTGATCAATCAGGTGGTCCGGAAAAATAAGATCGGCGCGGATGCCGCGATCGGAGTCATTACAACGGCCAGTTTTGCCATCGGGGTGGCTTTAATCAGCCGGGTCCGGCATTTTACCAAAAATTTCGAGGCGGCCCTTTTTGGAAATATTCTGGGAGTCACCCTGAATGATGTCTGGATTGTTTTCGCTGTTTTTTTGGTCACTTCGGGAGTTATTTTCATTCTTTATAAACGGCTTCTCTTTACCACGTTTGATGAAGAAACCGCCCGCGTTTATGGCGTTTCGACCGCCTGGGTCGATACCATTTTTTCACTGATACTGGCCGCTTCGATTATCGCTTCCATGCAGATTCTGGGGGTGACGCTGATCGCGGCGGCAATCGTGATTCCCGCCATCACCGCGCGCCAATTGACTGACAGCTTTAATAAGATGCTCTTTTATTCCGTAATCATCGGGGCGCTGACTTCCATCCTGGGGATGTATTGCAGTTTTTATTTTGACATTGCGTCGGGCGCCTCGATTGTTCTTTTTGCCGCCGCGACATTTACGGCAGTTTTAATCATTAAGAGATTCAAGAGGCCGAAAATGGAGATTCAAGCGCCGGGCCTTCCCGAGGTTTCCGGGGAGATCCCGCATGAGCATCCCCACCGGCATGAAGGGGTCCTTCATCTCCATCCGCATCAGGACATCGAAGACAGATCGCACGACCATCATCAGGCGGAACATGGCGATGAAAAAGGGGAAGCGCATCCCCATCCTCATCCCCACACCCATGGGAGAGAGAAACATCAGCATGATCATGGGCATCCCCATCAGGATCATAAATAACCTGGTTCGAAGTTAGTCGCTGGATCTTTGAACCTTCTCAAGCAGGATCAAATCGAGCCCTTTACTCTCAAAATACTCTCTTTCCAGTTCTTCGACATAATACCGATCCAGGCCGCTATCCTTTAAAAACTTTTCCCGGGGGTTTCCCTCTTTTGTGGATAAAATGAGGGGAAGAATTTCAAAAATATAGGTGGCTTCTTTCCGGATATCGACGATAATTTTTTCAAAGAGGGGAAGAGGGATTTCGGTTTGAATCAGGCTTTTACCCAATAACTCCTTTGAAAGGTCGACCCGGATATTTTCCAGTTCGTTTTCAGATTTAATTTCAATATAAAAGGATTTCATCATCTTTTTCAGATGGAAATGCGCCGTTCTGTATAAAAGGGCGTCGAGGTTCACCTCGTCAATCTGCTTCACAATGTCATTCAGACCCAGGTTCCCGTTTTCCACTTCTTTGATTCCATTGAAAACCAGATATATTTTTCTTTTTCCATAACTGGTGAGATATTTGTCTTTTAAGATCGTTTCAATGAAAATATCTTTGAAAATTTTCAGGTCGAGGGTGTCGAAGACCTTTTTGTTTCCGTAAATCGTCCGGAGCATTTTCTCTGTAACGGAGATTCCTTCCATAAAGACCAGTTGATTTAAAAAGTTATAGGTGGAGTCATACCGGTCGAAATAAGTGACGATATACCCGAACCTCTCCATAATATCGAGGCTGGAATTCTTTTGGGCATGTTCGTCGCAAAGCCTTCCCATATCGAGGAGGAGGCCGTCAAAGCTATAATCCCTCTTTTCAAGAGAGAGCTGTTTGGCTTTGATGAGCAGAATCAGGTCTTCATTCGAAATGAGCGTGTTCACATTCTGGTCTTTAAGGAACAACCCTTCGAGAATTTCCCGGGTGGTGGCCAGATACGACGGTTCTTCGGTCGTGACGATTGCCTTTCCCTTGAGGAACAGCTCATCCAGAGCGATAAAGAGTTCCAGAGGAATATTATTTCGGACGCTCAAGGTTCTGAGCCGGTTCAATTTGGTCAGTTTGCTCTGAGAAATTTCGGGAGCGGTGGAGATTTCGACCAGAATATCTTTGTACTCATCAATCAGCCTTTTATTGTCCGGATGTTTATAGATCACGTCGATCTTTGTCCGTTCCTGCTGATATTTGTCTATCTGGTTTATTTTTGCAAGTTCATCGAGAGTCGCCTGCTCCTCTACGGTAATTAATTTTTTTTCCAGGTAGTATTCTTTAAATAACTGATAATATTCCTGGTTTTTACGGTGAACGAACTTGATCAGGTAGATGGTGGCATCGGGGTTATTTAAAAAAGAGAAAAATTCGTTGATCAGCGCCAGATCATTTTGATCGATGACATGGGTGGTCCGCTTAATCATCTTGCCGAGGGTTTTCAGAATATGTTCCTGCTGTTCTTTGGGCGTCCGGGGGGTATTCAACTGAACAAAAAAGTAATAATTGCAGATGGCATTCCCGTTGCGGAACATGTCGACCCATCGTTCGCTCCCCTGGGTATTATCGGTAAAGATGAGAGATTCGGTTTCTTTTTGATAATGGGTTCCGTTGAGGACCAGGCGGTTCACAACCTCCTTGCGGATCATATCTTTTAACGGGAGGTTCACCCCGAACATATATTCGCAGAAGCTTCCTCCGTTTCCTTTGTAGTTCAAACGATGTTCGTTGATAATAATTTCGTTGGAGGGAGAAAATAAACGGAGAGAGGCGATGGCCTCCTGCAGTTGTTTTTCAAAGAAAAAGAGGTTCTTGACTTCTTTTCCCGCAACGGTGGCGTAATACTCGATGTGAGTCTCAACCTGTCCGTGGAGCCGGATATCATGAATCATAAGTTTAAGTATATCCGAAATTTTAAAATATGGAATAAGAAAACATTGATTTTATTCCATGCTCGCCTATAATTGGCCCATGCGATCCATTCCAGCTATTTTACGCTTTTTGTCAGGTTTTTTAATTGTCTTTCATCTCTTTTTCTTCCCTCTGTCCGCGGAGGGAACATCGGGCTTATTCAAATTCAGCATCGGCACGGAACCCCCCACCCTCGACCCTTCTCTGGCGACCGATGGCACCTCCATATTCATCATTGAAAATCTCATGGAAGGGCTGACCCAGTTCAATAAAGCCCTCATCGCCCAACCGGCAATTGCCGTCCGGTGGGAGGTTTCGCCCGACGGAAAACATTACCTCTTTTATTTAAGAAAAAACGTTCTCTGGTCGGATGGGAACCCGGTGACCGCTTATGATTTTGAGTACTCCTGGAGGCGGTTATTAAATCCGGCCACCGCTTCGGAGTATGCCTATTTTCTCTATGATGTCGAAAATGCCGAAGCATACAATCAGGGGAAATTAAAAGATTCCGGACAGGTCGGGGTCCATGCTCTTGGCCCCGATATTCTGGAGGTCCGGCTCAAAAAACCGGTGGTCTTTTTTCCGGGGATCGTGACTTTTCCGGGAACTTTCCCGCTCCGGAAAGATCTGATCGAAAAATATGGAAATCATTGGACCGACCCCGGACGGATGGTCGTCAATGGGCCCTATCGTTTAAAAGAGTGGCGGCATGAATATAAACTCCTTCTGGAGGCGAACCCCTTGTACTATGGAGACAAGCCGTTCTGCGGGAGAATCGAGCTGTTTGTGATCAACGAGAGGACCACGGCGCTGACGTTATATGAAACAGGCGGACTCGATATGGTCTCTTTGCCTCCCGAGGCGATTGACTATTACAAAAACAGCTCTGAATATATCAATCAACCGCTCCTCAGGGGGAATTATTACGGGTTCAATATCTTACGGCCTCCTTTTAATGATCCCCGCATCAGAAAAGCATTTGCCCTGGCGATTGACCGCGAAGAACTCCCCCGGATATTAAAGGGGGGAGAGTCTCCGGCTTACTCCTGGATCCCTCCCGGAATGTTTGGCTACGATGAAATGTCCGGTCTCCGGTTTAATCCGAAAGAGGCCGCCAGGCTCCTTGCGGAGGGAGGCTTCCCGGGCGGGAATCATTTTCCGAAAGTGACTCTTGCCTTTAATACCGATATGGTCAATAGCCTGATTGCGGAAAATATTCAGGCGCAATTAAAAAGAAATCTGGGCATTCAAATTTTCCTCGACAATCAGGAGTGGAAGGTCTATCTGAAAAGGCTTCAGGTCGATACCCCTCAAATGTTCAGGCTGGCATGGGGAGCCGATTATCCCGACCCCGACAATTTCATGAACTTATTTATAACGGGCGGGGGGAATAACCATACGCGCTGGGGGAATCCCCGTTATGACCGGTTGATTCAAAACGCCTCTTCCGAAGGGGATGTCAAACAGAGGCTTTTTATGTATCGTGAAGCGCAAAAAATTCTCACCGAAGAAGAATTCCCCATCATTCCTCTTTTTATCAGCGCGCAGAATTTTTTGGTAAAACCGGCTGTTCAGGGAATGGAAACCAACCCGATGGAGTTGTTATTCTTTAAAAAAATTAATGTAACCCAATAACCCTATAAAGACTGGATTCCCGCTTTCGCGGGAATGACGAAACGGAGCGCTCCGGACTCGCATCAAAGCGTCATTCCCGCGAAAGCGGGAATCCAGGTGGTACTACTATCTCTCCTGGAAATAACCAATGTTGAAATTTATCATTAAAAGAATTTTTTATTCTATTCCGGTATTGTTTATCATTTCGACCCTGACTTTTTTTATTTTACTGGCTGTTCCGGGGGGGCCTTTCGACCAGGAAAAAAAACTCCCGCCCGAAATTCAGGCGAATATAGAGGCGAAGTATCATCTCAATGAGCCCGTCTGGAAGCAATATGCGGAATACCTGAAAGGGTTGATGCGGGGCGACCTCGGCCCTTCCTATAAATATCCGGGGAGAACGGTCAACGACATCATCGGCGATACGTTTCCCGTTTCGATTGAGCTCGGATTGCTGGCGTTCGGGGCGGCGCTGGGGATCGGTCTTGTATCGGGAATTTTTGCCGCGGTCTATAAACATTCCTGGATCGACCGGCTGGGGATGTTGATTGCTTCGGGGGGGTTGTCCCTTCCCGCTTTTGTCCTGGGGGCTTTTTTGATCTTTATTTTTTCCGTTACCCTCCGCTGGTTTCCTCCGGCGCTCTGGGAAGGATGGAATTACAGGGTACTGCCGGCGATGACTTTAGGCATCGGAGCTTCTGCCTATATTGCCCGGCTGGTCCGGTCGGGCATTCTCGATGTTTTGTCGCAGGATTTTGTGAGAACGGCCAGGGCAAAAGGGCTTCCCGAAAAGAGCGTTATCCTCAAGCATGTTCTGCGAAACGCGATTTCTCCGGTTGTCACTATTTCGGG